>JAHYJH010000053.1 GCA_019429185.1 Vicingaceae bacterium | reverse complement strand
TAATTGTATTTCCCACACACACAATTCCTCCTGATGGAACTGTTATAATAGGTGCTGGATTAACCGTTATAGTTCCTGATGCAGCTAAACTTGAACATCCTGTTGTTGTATCTGTAAATATCATAGTGGCAGTACCTGCTGAAACACCTGTTACTAATCCAGCGTTATCAATGGTTGCTATTGCAGGATTACTGCTTGCCCAAGTTCCTCCTGATGATGGCGTTAGATTAATAGTGCTTCCCTCACAAATCACTCCTCCTGAAGGAACAGTTATTACTGGCAAAGGATTTACGGTTATGCTTCCTGACGAAGCAAAACTTGAACACCCAGTTGTTGTGTCGGTAAATATCATAGTGGCAGTACCTGCTGAAATTCCTGTTACCAATCCTGTGTTATCAACGGTTGCTATTACAGGATTACTACTTGCCCAAGTTCCTCCTGATGATGGAGTAAGGTTAATAGTGCTTCCAATACATACAGCTCCTCCATTAGGAATTGTTACTATAGGTGCTGGATTAACTGTTATTGTTCCTGATGATGCAATACTTGAACAGCCAGTTGTTGTATCAGTAAATACCATAGTGGCAGTACCTGCTGAAATACCTGTTACTAATCCAGCATTATCAATGGTTGCTATTGCAGGATTACTACTTGCCCATGTTCCTCCTGATGATGGAGTTAGATTAATAGTGCTTCCTTCACACACAACTCCTCCTGAAGGAACTGTTATTACTGGTAATGGGTTTACGGTTATTGTTCCTGAAGATACATTGCTTGAGCAACCTGTTATTGCATCTGTAAATACCATAGTGGCAGTTCCAGCAGATATTCCTGTTACTAATCCAGCATTATCAATGGTTGCTATTGCAGGATTACTGCTTACCCAAGTTCCTCCTGATGATGGCGTTAGATTAATGGTATTACCAACGCATAAAACTCCTCCATTAGGAACTGTAATAACTGGTGCTGGATCAACAACAACAGAAAGAGTAAGTACTTCTGTACAAGGTGAAGCACCAACAGTGTAGGTAATGTTCACACTAGTACCTCCTAAACCTGTAGGATCAAAAGAATTAGATGTAACCCCTGTTCCAGTAAAAGTTCCCCCACCTGAACCTGTTACAAGTGTATTTAAATTTACGGCAGCAGCACCATCACATATTGGACCTGGATTTGTCCATGAAGGATCTACTGCAGAAACTGTAATTGTTTGTGTAGATGTTTCTTGACAAGGAGCTGTTCCAACAGTATAAGTTACCGATTGAGTTCCTGATACTGGATTAAATGTTGAGCCTGAAACTCCTGTCCCACTCCAAGTTCCACCAGTTGTTCCTGTAATTAACGTATTTAAATTAATAGAGCCTGCAGCAGCACATATTGGGCTTGGATTTGTCCATGAAGGATCAACATCAGGAACAACAGTAATAGTGAGAGAGGACGTTTCTTGACAAGGAGCAGTTCCTACAGTATAAGTTACTGATTGAGTTCCTGATGCTGGATTAAATGTTGAGCCTGAAACTCCTGTCCCACTCCAAGTTCCACCAGTTGTTCCTGTTATTAAGGTATTTAAGTTAATAGAACCTGCCGCAGCACATATTGGGCTAGGATTAGTCCATGATGGATTCACATCAGGAATAACGGTAATTGTTTGATTTAGCGTTTGAACACAAGGAGCTGTTCCTACAGTATAAGTTACCGATTGAGTTCCTGATGCTGGATTAAATGTTGAGCCTGAAACTCCTGTTCCGCTCCATGTTCCACCAGTTGTTCCTGTTATTAACGTGTTTAAATTAATTGAACCTGCAGCAGCACAAATCGGACTAGGATTCGTCCACGCTGGATTAACAACTGGATTAACTGTAACTGTAACTGACTGACAAGTAGTAGTGTTACAAGTTCCTTGAGCCCGAACATAATATGTTGTTGTTGTGACTGGTGAGACTGTTAATGATGGACCAGAGCCAACTAATGAACCTCCACAACTTCCTGTGTACCAGTTCCAATTCGCTCCTGTGCCTAATGAACCTCCATTAACATTAAGCGTAGTTGATGAACCAACGCATATCGGATTTGGTGTTGCCGTTGCACTTGTTGGTGCAACTGAAGCAGTACTTACTGTAACAGGAAAACAAGTTGCAGCACTTGTTCCACATAAATTACTAGCTGTAACACATACATTTCCTGCACTTCCAGGTGTAGCAGTAATAGAAGTTGTTCCTTGTCCAGCGTTTATTGTCCAACCTGTAGGAACTGTCCAATTATAACCTGTAGCATTAGCTACGGGTGGTATAGAAAAAGTAGTAGCAACGCCAATACAGACATTAGATGTTCCCGTTATAGCTCCTGGTTGTGATGCGGGGGTTGCTTGGTTGGCAGGTACGTAAGTGAGTGTAAGTACTATCCTATTGATACAAACATTTAGACCAGTACAAATTTGAAAATTATTTAAAGCACCAGAATTATACCCAGGAACTCCACAAGGAAATGTAGAGCCTGTTGTAGCAGATGTTCCGCAAGGCATACCTGAACAAGGACATCCTGTATTTCCTTCGTTTACTGTTGGGAATGCATTTCCATTAATAGTAGCTGTTAAACTACCACCAGTGCATTGCCCTGAAAAATAACTAATAGCAATATTAGTTACAATATTTCCAGGAGGAACTGGATCCATAAATGTTTGTGTGCCACATGGAGCTGTGTTTCCGCAATAACTGCCAGGTGTATTAAAACACCAATAATCTGCACCACAAACAGTACACCCACCACAAGCTTGGAAACCACCATAAGTAATAGTGGTTGTTACCGTTTGTGCATTTACATAATTTCCTTGAAAAAGATTTGAAAAAGTAAATAAGCTGAAAATTAGTAAGGTTAAACTTAATTTTTTCATTTTGTATTGTTTTATATAATGTTTTGTAGTTTTTTATTGAGCTATCAAAACTTTAACAGTTTTGAATAAATAGTTTATTTCGTTAAAACTTTCTGATTCATTGTTATTTTTAAAAATCAATTTAGAAACAGTATCGTTGTCAGAAGAACATTCTCCTTGATAACTTGTATTGGCAGGGATGTTTATAAGAGTTTTGTTGTCGTTAGGATTAAGTTGCCATTCAATAGTTACTATGTAATCATTAGTATTAATAAGTTTAAGAAAGATTACATTGTCAGAATCGCAAGTGGCTTTCATTGTATAGAAAGAAACACCTTCTAATACATTTTTTAAAGGAGGGGCTACTTCTATAGTGTTACCATTTTGTTTTTTTGCTTCTGGAGGGTTAAATTCATTTACCGGAAGCCATGATTCTCCAATAGATACTGCAACAGAAGAATGACTAGAAGTTTGAGCTAAGCTGGAGTTTATGATAAATAGTGTTACTATTAAGGTTAATAAATTTAAAGTGATTTTCATTTTCATAAAGTTGTAATTTAATATATAGAAAAAAAATTAAAGTTTTGTAACCGCATATAAAAAATGTCTGTTTGATTAGACAAATTAACAACAATTTTTAATAATTACAAAAATTATTTTATCAATGAAACCTTTCCAATATATTCATGCCACTGACCAAACACATCTCTTGCTTTAATTTTATAAGAATAAACTTCTGTTTTGGCAAGTGTTCCTTTGTATTTACCATCCCATTTTGATTCTAATTCATGCCCTTCATAAATAAGTTCTCCCCAACGGTCAAATATGAGTGTTTCTAACTGTGTTATTCCATAACCTGTGGCAAAAAAGTAATCGTTTATTCCATCTTCATCTGGTGTAAATGCATTGGGTATGAAAATTACAAATACAGGGTTAATCTTAACTATTTTTTCTGTAGTATCTTCACATCCATATTCATTTTCCATATAAAGAATTACTGTATATATACCTGAATCTGCATACAAATGAACTGGGTTTCGTACTGTTGATGATGCTCCATCTCCTAAATCCCACAACCACCAACTTGCTATTATCGAATTGTCTGTAAAACTTATTTCACTATTATAAATATTCGCATCCGTTGGGTTGTAGGTAAAGCTCGCTAAAGGTATCGGATAAGATTTTATCATGTTGTTTATTGTCTGTGTTACACTACAGCCTTTATCTGACGTTACTGTTAAACTTACATCAAATATGGCTACCGATGAGTTTGATGTATTTACAAATGAAATTGCATTTGGATGTTGTTGTGTAGAAGTTCCTGCATCTCCAAAATCCCAATTCCATGTTACATTCGTTCCTGGTAGATTTATTGTTGACTGGTCTGTGAAATCTACGATAACAGGCGAACAACTATCTAAAACACTAGGAATAAAGCTAACTTGTGGTAATGGATGAACGGTTACTGGTTTGGTTATAGAATCTTTACAGCCATTGTTCGTTGTTACTATGAGTTTTACTTGATATACGCCTTCTGTTCCATAAGTATGTGTCGGATGTTGAATATTAGAAGTTGTGTTATCATCAAAATTCCATGCCCAACCTACATTTGTTCCTGTGGTTACTGTTGATAAATCTGTAAACTGGGTTGTTTCAAGCAAGCACACATCTGTTGGTGTGAAATCTACTACTGGCAGCGGATAAACTGTTACTGTTTGTGTTACATCATCTTGACAGCCATTGTCTGTTGTTACGGTTAGTGTTACATTATACTGTCCATCATTGACATAAAGTTCTGATGGATTTTGTGTAGTAGATGTGTTGGTATTCCCAAAAACCCAACTCCAATTTGTTATTGTGCCTGTTGATACACTAGAATTATCTGTGAATGGAATTGCTGTTCCAAAACATTCATTAGTGAAAGTATAAGCTGCCGTTGGCATTGGAAAAATTGTTATCGGGTTGCTTACTGTGTCTGAACATCCGTTGCTTGTTGTTACTATTAAATCTACGGTGTAGGTTCCTGCTGATGCATAATTGTTACTCGGATTTTGCGTTGTTGCATCTGTGGTATGTGTTGGTGTTATAAAATCAAAATCCCAATCCCATTGGTTTATTGTGCCTCCATTGCCTGTTGATGTACTGCTATTAAACTGTGCTGCTAAATTTTGGCATACATCTGCTGTGGTAAAAGCTGCTGTTGGTTTTGCATAAACGGTTACTGGTATTACTACATTGTGCGTGCAGCCGCTATCTGTTGTTACGGTTAAACTAACATTAAATGTATTGGCTGTTGTATAAAGATGTGTTGGCTGCTGAAGGGAGGATGTATCTCCATCTCCAAAATCCCATGCCCAATCTGTTATTGAACCTGTTGTTACTGTTGATAAATCTGTAAATTGGGTTATCGTATTTAAACATTCATTCGGTGCTGAAAAATTGGCTACTGGTAATGGGTTTACTATTACTGTTTGTAAAACAGAATCTTTACAGCCCGCAGAAGTTTCAACAAGTAGTTCGACATCATAGCTTCCTGCTGTTGGGTATCCATAAGCAGGGTTTTGATTCATATTATCTACTGTTCCGTTGTTGGTAAAATCCCAATTCCAGTTAGAAATAACTCCTCCATTTGCATTTGAAGTATCTGTAAAGTTCATTAGCGATCCATAACAAACATTATTAAATGAAAAACCTGCTGTGGGCATATCATTAACAGTAATTGGAACAACTAAGGTATCAGTACATCCGTTGTTCCAAACTACCAATTGCAAATTATATGTTCCTGATGTTGTATAAGTGTAAGCTGTGGGAGTTTGTGTTGTATCGTCAGTAAGACCATCGCCATCAAAATCCCACGCCCAACCAGTAATACTACTTGTTCCAACAACGTAAGATAAATCGTTAACCGTAACACTTTCTCCAACACACATTGTTGTTGGAGTAGCTGTGAAATTAGCAACCGGATAATCTGTAGAACCGTAAATGGTGGTTGTAAGTGTTACGGAACAAGCAGAACCAGAAACAGGAGTTATTTCAACACTGTAATTACCCGGTGTAGCTGTTGTAATTGATTGTGTGGTCTGCCCTCCAGGACTCCATAAGTAACTAGTTGCTCCTGCTGGTGCTGTTAAGGTAACTGCCTGCCCATTGCAAATAACAGTATCTGATTCTATGATTTCTAAGGGAGAACAATTTGCTTCAATGTATCCATAACCATAATGACCTGATTGAGAGCAATCTCCAATAATAAATTCTATGGTTACATTTTGACCAACATAAGCATTTAGAGGAGCAAAAGTAGTCCTCCAAGGCAAGTAAAACCCTGCACCATAAGCTATAAAGTCAGGATCACCTCCAGAATTTACAGGCCCGGAAATAACTTCATATTGTCCACAAGCTATAGGATTATTATTTTGGTCATACATATTTACTTTAAAGAAAGGTTTTTCGCCAATAGTATGTCCCGAAGGATCTTCTAATACCAATGCATAACTATAAGTAAAAGAAGTTGATTGAGGCGTTACTAAAAATGTTTGCCTCATGCTAGCTGCCTTAGAACCAGTTCCCGTAAAATCTCCCAGCATAACAGAACAACCACCTCCATTTGGGTCTGTAGTGGGAATAGGTACTAAAGGATCCATTCCTGGTGTGGTAATGGTATGGTGTCCTCCAGGACCACTTGGAGTTATATTAATCATCTGGTAAGGTTGGTTGTTCACATTGCCATCAAACAAATCCCACCCCGTAAAATCACAGGTTTCAAAATCAGCGTTATTACAAGGATCTCCAGCAGCTTTGTCATTAGTTTCTCCTTTTTTTATTGATGAACTACCAAATGTGAAATTATGAGGTTCTTCTATCAAATTTTGAGAAGGAATAAAATTTTGAAAATCTAAAACAATTTGTTTTACAATTTGATCTATTATTATTTCAAAAGCTGCTTTGTTTTCTTCTTTCATAACAGCTACCATATTAGAAAAAAGTTGCTTGTAAGTTGAATAATTATCAATATAAAAATGAGCTAATTTATGCTTGTCTAAAGAAGACGTATGCGAACTATTTTCTAATTTTTTATATATCAATTCTCTTAACTTTACATTCAAAACATGTTCAGTGATGTTTGATTTTTTATAAACATTTTCTTGTTGTGCCTGCATAGATAATGCAAGAAAAAGAATTGGCAATAGAACGATAGCAATATTTTTCATAACCGTTAGTTTTAGAATTAATGCATAAAATCCATAACTATTTAAATTTTAGTCAAATATAAAATTAATATTTCATTTTTATAAATATATTTTTACATTTTATTAGGATTCTGGTTTTATAAATTAAACTTGAAATATCAGTAAATAGTAATTAAATTAAAAAAAAAAATTAGTTTTCTATCAAGTTAAAAACATTCCCAATCAACTAATAATAAACCAATTTCATTTATATTGTTAAATTATAAGACATAAATTCCGTAAAATGGTTGCCTTAAAGAATTAAAAATTCCATATAATCATTTGTCAAAATAAAATTAATTTTAACAAACTATGTGAAATTACAATCATAAAATGATTAAAAAAATTCTCGTACTTTTATCAAAATAAGATGAAACGTCTTATTTTTTTTTATTAATCCATAATATGCCCTTAATTCTTAATCAAAAAAGTACTGATAATGAGTCGATTTTAGCCGTTTGGAAAATAACTGAAAGCATTGATGAATTACGCAATTTATTAAAAAGTTTTACCGCTATTCAACCACTATTAAAAAAAACGTCTAACGAATCTTTAATCAAACAGCAACTTGCAATTCGCATTTTAATTTTCAATTTTTTCAACCCATACAATTTAATTTATGATGAAAAAGGGAAACCATTTTTGAATAATGGTTATTCTATTTCTATCTCTCACTCAAATGAGTATGCCGTAATTCTTCTTGATAAAAAAAATCCATGTGGAGTTGATATTGAAAAAATTTCTTTAAAAGTTGAACGAATTAAACATAAATTTCTTTCTAAAAAAGAATTAGCAATTGTTTCAAAAAGCAACAATGATTTAGAATTACTTACAATAATGTGGTGTGCCAAAGAGACTTTATATAAATATTACGGCAAAAAAGAAGTAATTTTTGATAAACATTTGTCCTTACAACTAAATCCAACAAATTTATCTTGTTTAAAAGGTGAAATTGCTATAGGGGACTTTTATCAACAGCTAAATTTAGCTACCGAAAAAATAGACGATTTTATGTTGGTTTATACAAAAAATAAGGTATAATTTATGAGTCCAGTCTAAAAAGTCATTTCTTTATGCATCTTTGTGACTTTGTGGCATTTTTTATTTTTTTGACTTTTTAGACTCATCTCATTTATTGTTAACAACTAATCGAATTATAGTTCATAATTCTTTAACATTTCTAATTTTTTAGGATACATAAAAAATGTATTTTAGCAGCAAATCTATTTTAATTCAAACCTTATCCTTATGAGTAAAAAGAAAATTAAAAAAATTTATGTATTGGATACTTCCGTTATTCTTTATGACTTTAGTGCAATAAATAATTTTGAAGAAAACGATGTTGCAATTCCAATTACTGTTCTTGAAGAATTAGATAATTTCAAAAAAGGAAATGACACTAAAAATTTTGCAGCTCGTGAATTTATTCGATTTTTAGATAAACTTAGTGGAAATCACACCTTACAAGAATGGATTCCTATTAAACAAAAGGATGGTGGGCATTTTAAAATAGTGATGCACTACAACTCTCCAAAAATTGATGCTTCTTTCGTTTTTAGTAATGACAAAGCCGACCATAAAATATTAAATGCAGCCATTTCACTAAAAGAAGAATTTCCTGAAAGAACAGTTGTTTTAGTTACTAAAGACATCAATCTCAGGCTCAAAGCCAAAGCACTTGATTTACATGCCGAAGATTATTTGACAGGGAAAATTAAAGATGTAAAAAAATTGGTTGAAACTGGGAAGCAAATCATTGATGATGTAGATAATTCAATAATAAAACAGATTTTTGAAGGAAAAAAATTGGTTGAAACTTCAATCAATGAAATACAGCTGAAAAATAATGCCTATTATATTTTAAGAAATGGAAAATCATCCGCATTATCTTTTTATAATCCTAAAGAACTCGCATTAGAAAGAGTAGAAAAAGAATATGTGTATGGGATAAAACCAAAAAATGCTGAACAAACTTTTGCCGTTCATGCCTTACTCAATGACAATATAAAATTAGTTGCATTACAAGGTGTTGCAGGAACAGGCAAAACGCTTTTAGCCTTGGCAAGTTCTATTGAACAACGCAACAAATACAAACAAATTATTTTAGCAAGACCTATTGTTCCGTTGAGCAACAGGGACATAGGTTTTTTACCGGGCGATGCCAATGAAAAAATTGGTCCTTATATGGAACCTCTTTGGGATAACCTAAAATTCATAAAAAATCAATTTAGCACAAAAGAAAAGCGTTATCGACAAATACAAGAAATGCAGGAAGAAGGAAAAATTGTGATTACCCCATTGGCATACATTAGAGGACGAAGTTTAAGTGATGTGTATTTTATTGTGGATGAGGCTCAAAACTTAACGCCTCACGAAGTGAAAACAATCATCACTAGAGCTGGAGAAAACACAAAAATAATTTTTACCGGTGATGTAAATCAAATTGATTCTCCTTATTTAGATGAACAAAGTAACGGATTGTCTTATCTTATTGACAAACTTAAAGGAAATGAACTTTTTGCACATATTAAATTAGAAAAAGGCGAACGCTCTGAGTTAGCTAATTTAGCGAATGAATTGCTTTAACCCGAATTATTCATAAAATTTCTATTACAAACCCAAACCACCTGCTGTCTAAGGAAATGCTCGAAATTTATTTCCCTCAAAATTGGGATAACAATTCCTCGGAAATAAATCCCTGTGCTTCCCTTATTCATTGGTGTTTTGGCTTTTCATGACGAAATTCCATGAATAATTCGGGTTAAGAATTTTCAAGAATTGAAAATAACGCAGCTATTTCTTCTTTTTTTTCAACATATCCTAAATTATCAAAAGTGTACATTAAGTGTTGAAGTAGTCTTTTAATGATTATTAAATTAGAACAGGGAATGTAATAAGATGCTTTAGGACTTAATTTTAATTGTGCCAAAAAATTATCAATATCATATTTACTAAAAACAGTTCCTCTGTTAAATAAATTTATGTAAAATAATATGTCATTGGGTTGTTCTGCATAAGCCAACACAAAATGAGCTGGAACATTTACTCCATAAATTGGAATATTTAGTTGTTTACAAATGGAAATATAGATTATTCCCAACGTAATTGGGTTTCCAGATTTTGATTCAATAACATTATTTATAAAGGAATTTTTTGGAGAATTAATATTTCTTTTGTTGCCATGAAATCCATGTATATCAAAAAAAACTCTATTCAACACATTAACCTGTTCTAAGGCTGTAAGATCTTCACTTAATTCTATCCAAACATCTTGTTTTAATTGATGTATGACTGATGAAACAGATTCTTTATCAATATCAGGATATTGATACTTTGCAACAATAACAGCTCCATTAATAAGGTCTTGTTCTGAAGATTTTTTCCATTCGGAAAGCTCCTTTTTTACCGTTTCAAATTGTAAATAATGAATAATATTTTCAATTCGTTCTTGCCTAAGCACATCAAAAGAAGTTTCCCAAGCATCTTCAAGAAAGGGGATGACACAATCTCCGAACGAAATTATTTTCTGTTTAATCTCATCAAAAACAGCATTATCAGGATCATCCAATAAACTTATTAATGCTTGTAATTCTTTGTCTGACATGAATCAAAGATACGTCAGTCTCAAATTAATTATAGGGGTGATATTTTTTACTTATGAACGGTTTTGTGTTAATTTTAACAATACCTTTTGAATCAACTGATTCATTGCTGGTTTATAGTCTTTGCTAAACTCTTTTGAGAACCGATTTGCTACTACCACACAAGCCGTGCAAGCATTGTGTCCCAACGCTCTTGACAATCCATACAATGCAGATGTTTCCATTTCAAAGTTGACAATTTTATGATTGTTATAGCTAAACTGGTTCAATTTCTCATTCAACTTATCTTCTTTTAATGGTAACCGAAGCACCCTTCCTTGAGGTCCATAAAAACCAGAAGCTGTTGCTGTTATTCCTGAAAAGGCATCTTCTTTCAATAAATTAAACAAAACAGGTGATGCCTTCACAAAATAAGGTTGAGCAAATAAAGTGGAATAGTTTGTTTGTTTATAAAATTGTGAGAGCAACTCCTTTTCTTCAGTTGTTTGCTCAAATTCATAATAATTCATTAATCCATCCAAGCCTAAACCAAACTCAGAAACAACAATTGAATTTACGGGTATATCTTTTTGTAGTGCTCCACTTGTTCCAATACGCACAATATTTAGTGCTGTTTTTGTTGGTTTAATAGTTCTATTAATTAAATCAATATTTACCAAGGCATCCAATTCATTTAAAACAATATCAATATTATCCGTTCCCATTCCAGTTGATAGCACAGTAATCGGCTGTCCATTCAAAATACCAGTGTGCGTAACAATTTCCCTGTTTTCTACTTTATACTCTATAGAATCAAAAAAACTAGAAATGAGAGCTACCCTGCCAGGATCGCCAACAACAATAATGTTTTTAGCTAACTGTTCGGGGTGTAGTTTTAAGTGATAAACACTATTATCTGGATTAAGAACAAGTTCTGAAGATTCAATTTTATTCATGTAAAAGTTAAAACATACTCAACGCACATAATTTTTTGGGGATTTTGACGAATTTATTTTTTTTCTTTATCAAGGCAAAATTTTCAAGCATAGCATTAGTTACGGTTTAAAATTTTAACGCAGAGAAAGAGAAAAAGAAAGAGTGAAAAAATCGAAAAGATATGTGTGTTGAGTATAAAAAAGACATTAATAATCGAGTATATTAATGTCCTTTAAATCATTATTTTTTTAATACTATTAAAATTATTTTTTAGCTGCAACTGCTTTTTTTGCAACAGTCTCAACTTTTTTAACTGCTGGCTTTTTAGCTGCTGGCTTTTTAGCTGCTGGCTTTTTGGCTGCTGGCTTTTTGGCTGCAACTGTTTTTTTGGCAACAGTTTCAACTTTTTTAGTCCCGATAGCTATCGGGGCTGTTTTTGCTACAGCCTCTTCTTTTTTAACTTTTGGTTTAGGAACTACAACTGTAGGAGTTTCTTTTCTTTTTCTAGAATTACCATAACTACCTGCAAAAATTTTTCCTTTTTTCGTTTTTTTATCACCTTTTCCCATACTATTATTTTATTTATGTTTGATTGTTTTACAATCAGGCAAATGTATAAAAAAAATTGATGATTTATGAATTTATACGCTCAAAAATTTTGAATTCGTTTCAATCACGTAAGATTGCAATTTTCGAGAAACAAATTCTATTGATTAACTTGTCTAAAAGTACTATTAGCTTACCTTTGCAAAAAATAAAATTTATGCAAACCTATCAAGATTACACAACTCATTTAAGCAAAATTGCAGATGTATCAAACAGTATAGCTCTTTTAAATTGGGATCAAGAAGTGATGATGCCTCCAAAAGGTGCAGAAAAAAGAGCTCAACAAATTGCTACACTTTCTGGAATTCATCATGAATTAAGCACCGAAAATGCTTTTGGAACCCTATTGCAAAAACTTCAAAACGACCCACAACTTTCCGATAATCAAAAAAGAAACGTAATCGAATCGTTAGTTGAATATAACCGAAACAAAAAATACACAACCCAATTTGTGCAAGCAATGAGTAGAACCATTTCTGAAGCATTTAACGCTTGGCACAAAGCTAAAAATGAAAATAATTTTAACTTTTTTGCTCCTTTTTTAGAGCAATTAATTTCTTTAAAAAGACAAGAATGTGAATTATTGGGTTACAAAAATCATCCTTACGATGCACTCATTGATATATATGAACCAAAAACAACTGTTGAAGAATTAGATATACTATTTAAAGACGTTAGAAATCAATTAGTTAATTTTGTTAAAGAAATTGCCAATTCACCTCAACATGAAGACCTATTAATGAAACAATATTATCCTAAGGACAAGCAATTGGCTTATACAGAATCTATCCTTAAAAATATGGGATATGATTTTGATGCTGGTAGGCAAGATATTTCAACGCACCCTTTTTCAACAAGTTTTAGTCCGCAAGATTCAAGAGTTACAACCAGAGTAAATGAAAACGATTTAAGTGAAATTTTGTGGAGTAGCATTCATGAAGGTGGACACGCATTGTATGAACAAGGTTTGAAAATTGA
This sequence comes from Vicingaceae bacterium, assembly GCA_019429185.1. Taxonomy (GTDB): domain Bacteria; phylum Bacteroidota; class Bacteroidia; order Flavobacteriales_E; family Vicingaceae; genus BRH-c54. The sequence goes on along the minus strand of JAHYJH010000053.1, from coordinate 9,358 downwards.
AAATTATGGGCTTCCCGAAGGTACTTATTTATCGTTGGGGATTCACGAATCTCAATCCAGGTTGTGGGAAAACAATGTAGGTAGAAGTTTAGCTTTTTGGAACTATCAATTTCCAAAATTACAAGAGGCATTTCCTGAAAACTTAGCTAATTACTCCGTAAAAGATTTTTACAACGCAATGAACATTGTTAAATCTTCCTTAATAAGGACAAATGCTGATGAGCTTACCTATCATTTTCACGTATTAATTCGTTATGAAATTGAAAAAGAATTAATAGCCGGAACAACTGAAGTAAAAGACTTGCCTTCCATTTGGAATGCAAAATACAAGGAATACTTAAACATTGAAGTTCCTTCAGATGCTAAAGGAGTATTACAAGACATTCACTGGTCGCACGGCAGTTTTGGTTATTTCCCCACCTATTCTCTTGGTAGTTTTTATGCGACACAGTTTTTTCATAAAGCAGCTCAAGAAATTCCTGATTTGGAAAATAAAATTGAAAAAGGTAACTTTTCAGAATTATTAACTTGGCTAAGAACAAATATACATCAACACGGAAGAATCTATTCAGCAAATGAGTTGTGCGAAAAAGTAACAGGCGAAAAATTAAATTTTTCTTACTTTATGAATTATGCTAAAAAGAAATATACTTCAATTTATCAATTATCTAATGTTAAAATTAACGCAGAATAGATTACCTTTGACTTGACAAACCTATTTTAACTATAGCCTGTCTGTAAAGTCCAACTTCTTCGTTATTCTCGTTTTAAAAATCAGTCATTTACGAAAGTAAACTCCTGATTTTCAAAACTTCGAAAGCCTCGAATTTGAACTTTACAGTTTAGCCTCTCGACTTTATGGACAGACACTAACTAAATAAATATATATATATGAAACTAATATCTTCTTTAACAATAGTGTTACTCCTCGCTTTTTCATGCAAATCAACCTCAAAACCTATGAATTCCGATAATCCTATACCTCCACCAGATGTAAAAACCTATACCAAAGGAGGAAGCAATCAAGAAAAAATAGTTTATGATATGATAATTAGTTTTATTAGTAAAGGCGAAGGATTAGACTATAAATTAGTTGAAAAAATTGATGCTACTATCAATGATTTTAACAAAAAAAACAAGACAAAAATAACTCCCGAAATAGTTAGTTGGGGAAGAGAAGGCGAAAAAGACTACAATTTTATATTAAAAAACTTATCAACACCGCTACAAAAAGAGTTCATCAACAGCATTGAGGCGGCAATAGGAAAGACAGATATGGCACATATTACCTTCAATCACGAATCTGTTCATAAAAGATAAGATTTTTATTTGAAAATTCATAGACTTATCAGACCTTTGCGTAAGTATTAATTTCGATACAATAATTATCATTTAGTTTAACGAAAACATTTATCATGAATGAATTTGGAATAAAAGCAGAAAATGCTTCATTAAAATCACTTGGACTACAACATGTAGCCTCAGCATTATGGAATTTAGAACCTTCTCAATTAGTAGAAGAAACAATTATTAGAGGTGAAGGTGAACTTACGGACACAGGAGCTTTAACTGTTGACACTGGCGAATTTACTGGTAGATCTCCAAAGGACAGGTTTATAGTGTGTGATGATGTTACAAAAGATGCTGTTTGGTGGGAGGGATTCAATATGAAATTTGACGCAGCAAAATTTGATGCCTTATACAACAGGGTTACTGCTTATTTATCAGGTAAAGATGTTTATGTTAGAGATGCTTATGCTTGTGCTCATCCTAAATACAGAATGAACATTAGAGCAGTTACAGAAACTCCTTGGATGAGCCTTTTTGTTCACAATATGTTTTTAAGACCTTCTTATGAAGAAGTAATGTCTTTTGAACCTGAATGGACAATAGTTTGTGCTCCAGGGTTTATGGCAGACCCTGAAATTGATGGAACTCGTCAACATAATTTTGCTATTTTAAATTTTACAAAAAAAGTAATTCTAATTGGAGGTACAGGCTACACTGGAGAAATTAAAAAAGGAATTTTTTCTGCATTAAACTTCATCATGCCACACCAAAAAAATGTACTCTCTATGCACTGTTCTGCTAACATTGGGAAAGATGGAGATACTGCCGTTTTCTTTGGTTTGTCTGGAACAGGAAAAACCACATTATCTTCCGACCCAGAAAGACATTTAATAGGCGATGATGAACACGCTTGGGATGACGATTCTGTTTTTAACTTTGAAGGTGGTTGTTACGCAAAATGTATAGACCTTTCCGAAGAAAAAGAACCAGACATCTTTAGAGCTGTTAAATTTGGTGCTTTATTAGAAAATATTAACTTTTATGATGGCACAACTAAAGTTAATTATGAAGATAAAGAGAAAACAGAAAACACACGAGTTAGCTACCCAATTTATCACATCAATAACATTGCAAACCCTTCAATAGGAACAACGCCTAAAAACATTTTCTTCCTTACTGCTGATGCCTTTGGCGTATTGCCTCCTATTTCTAAATTAACTCCAGGACAAGCAATGTATCAATTTATCTCTGGTTATACAGCAAAAGTTGCTGGTACAGAAGCAGGAGTAACTGAACCTCAAACAACATTTTCATCTTGTTTTGGAGCACCATTCCTTCCATTGCACCCAACTCAATATGCTGAAATGTTAGGCGAAAAAATGAGAAAACACAATGTTGCAGTTTGGTTAATCAATACTGGCTGGTCTGGTGGAGCTTATGGAACAGGCGATAGAATAAAATTAAAATTTACTAGAGCTATGATTACATCTGCACTTACAGGAAAATTAGCAACTGTAAATTATGAAACGCACCCTGTTTTTGGTTTAGCTATGCCAACCGAATGTGAAGGAGTGCCTACTGAAATTTTAAATCCACGAAACACTTGGACAGACAAAACTGCTTACGACAAAAAAGCAAATGAATTAGCGGAGGCTTTCGTCAAAAACTTTGAAAAATTTTCTGATTATGCTAACGAAGAACTATTAGCAGCAGCTCCAAAAGTAGGTGTAAGTGCTTAGGGTCTGTAATGAAATAAACTATACATTTAGCCTTGCTCTTTTGCTCGCTAATTGCGTTGAAAATACTCGCCATAGCGTTGCTATGTCTGTGTTTTTCGTCTTATTAGCAAACAAAATAACTTTGCCTATTCTGTACACTTTATTTCATTACAGACCCTTAAATTTAATAGAGACAATTAATTTAGAAAAAAAATAGAAAAAAATCTGCTAATTATTAAAATAGTACTACATTTGCAGTCCTAAAAAAAATATTAATCACTTTTAAGAATATAAAATATGGCTAATCATAAGTCGTCATTAAAGAGAATAAGACAAACAGCAACAAAAACATTACGTAACAAGTATCAACACAAAACTACACGTAATGCTGTTAGAGATTTGAGAAACACAACTGAGAAAAAAGTTGCAGTTGAAATGTTACCAAAAGTTGCTTCTATGTTAGATAAATTAGCTAAAAGAAATGTTATTCATAAAAACAAAGCAGGTAATTTAAAATCTAAATTAACAAAATTTGTTACTACACTTAAGTAAAATTAAACAGTAACTCATATTTAAAAACGTCTCAAAATTTGAGGCGTTTTTTTTTTAGTTAAATTAGTTGTTACGACTCAGCTATTCATTATGCTACTGTTCCGAGTACTCGGGATTTCGCAGATTACATACACAAATTTCTTTTTTTTTATTAAAAAATCTGCAAGAAAACACCCTTTCAAACAAAAAATATCGTTTGTGATGACACAAACGGTGGCAAAAAAATTAGTTAAATTGTAAAATATTTAACAACCAATAATTTTAAAGCACAACCTTTATATGTTTATCTTTGTAAAATAAAAAAAGAAATATGAAACGAATAGCAATAAATGGATTTGGAAGAATAGGAAGAGTATTAACTCGATTAATTCAAGGTACACCAAACATAGAATTAGTAGCCATAAATGATTTAACTGACACAAAAACATTAGCACATCTACTCAAGTATGATTCAGTACACGGAATTTTTAATGGCACAATAGAAGTAGAAAAAGATGCCATTATTATCAATGGAAAAAAAGTAAATGTTTACAAAGAAAAATCTCCCGAAAATTTACCTTGGGCAGCTTTAAATATTGATATTGTTGTTGAATGTACCGGTTTATTTTTAACAAGAGAATTAGCCAACAAGCACCTCATTGCAGGAGCAAAAAAAGTATTATTATCTGCCCCTGCTAAAGATGAAGATATAAAAACTATTGTTATTGGCATTAATGAACACTTATTAGAAACATCAGACAATATAATATCAAATGCTTCATGCACCACCAATGCAGTTGCTCCAATGATAAAATTACTTGATGATAATTTTGGTATTGAGCAAGCTAATATCACAACTGTTCACTCTTACACCAACGACCAAGGGTTGCACGATGCTCCACACAAGGATTTAAGAAGAGCTAGAGCTGGAGCTTTATCTATTATTCCAACCTCAACAGGTGCTGCAAAAGCAACAATTGAAATTTTTCCTACTTTAAAAGGTAAAATTAAAGGCTATGCAATTCGCGTTCCTGTTCCTGACGGTTCTTTAATTGATGTTTGTGCAATTGTTAAAAAAGAAGTTTCTGTTGAATCAATAAACAACGTATTCCTTAATGCTTCACAAAACGGAATGAAACATATTTTAGAATATACGTTAGATGAAATCGTTTCTAGAGATATTGTTGGAAACAAAAACTCATGTATTTTTGATGCTAATTTAACTTCTGTAAGTGGAAAACTTGTAAAAATAGTTGGTTGGTACGACAATGAAGTAGGTTACTCCAATAGACTAATGAATTTAATAGGAATCTATTAAGAAAATTATTTACCCCAAACGTGACGGTTTTTATGCTTTCTGTTACCCACATGCCCTGACGAATTAACTTTTGCTCCTCCATTTCTTGGTTTTTGATATTTCGGACCTGATTTACAAGACTGAAAAGCCACAGGGAAAGAAAATAAGCTAAGCACAAAAATTGCTGCTAACACCTTACTGTATAATGATTTTCTCATCTCTTTTGATAATTTTAATTTAGACCCTAAAAGTAATTAATTTTATAATATGTAAAAATTTAATTAACAAATTTATCCTCAATAAAATAAAAAACTGTTAATTATCATTTTGTTTGAGCATCCATTACCTAATTTTACATAAAAATAAAAAAATTGAAAACAGATTTTTTAATTATAGGTTCAGGAATAGCTGGTTTAAGTTATGCCTATAAAATTGCAGAACATTTCTATCAACGTAATCAAATCGTAAATGTTACTATTATTACAAAAGTAAATGAAGATGAGGGTAACACCAAATATGCTCAAGGAGGTATTGCTGCTGTTACAAAAGAAAATGACTCATTTATTAACCATATCAATGACACCCTAATTGCTGGTGATGGTTTATGTAATGAAAAAGTAGTACAAATGGTTGTTGAATCTGCTCCAGAACGTATAAAAGAGTTGATTAGTTGGGGAACAAATTTTGATAAAAAAACCGATGGAGATTTTGATTTAGCAAAGGAAGGAGGACATTCCGACAATCGTATTTTACATTTTAAAGATTATACAGGAAATGAAATTGAACGAGCTTTAATTGAGCGTGTTTCTAACCATCCATATATTACCGTTTTAAATCATCATTTTGCAATTGATATTATCACTCAACATCATTTAGGAGAAAAGGTAACTCATTCCTCCATAAATAAAAAGTGCTTTGGTGCTTATGTTCTTAATAGAAAAACAAACACCGTTTTCACTTTAAACGCTAAAATCACATTACTAGCAACAGGTGGAATTGGTCAAGCTTACCTGAACACCACCAACCCCACGGTTGCTACAGGAGACGGTATTGCCATGGCTTATCGTGCAAAAGCACTGATTCAAAACATGGAATTTGTTCAATTTCATCCTACCGCACTTTATCACCCAATAGATAATCCTTCTTTTTTAATTTCCGAAGCTGTTAGAGGTGCTGGTGGAATTTTAAGAGATGAAAAAGGAGTTGCTTTTATGGGCAACTATGATGTTCGAAAGGATTTGGCTCCAAGAGATATTGTTGCTAGAGCCATTGATGCTGAAATGAAATTATCAGGCAATCATTTTGTGTATTTAGATACAACTATGATGGAAAAATCTTTTTTAGAAAGTCATTTTCCAACAATATTTTCTAAATGCTTGAGTATTGGTATTGATATGACAAAAGATTTTGTTCCTGTTGTACCTGCAGCCCATTATTTATGTGGAGGTATTGCTGTTGACATTAATGCAAAAACTTCAATTCATAATTTATATGCTTCAGGCGAATGTAGTTTTACTGGTTTACATGGAGCAAATCGACTTGCATCTAACTCTTTAATTGAAGCATTGGTTTTTTCTCATCGTGCTTTTTTAGAAGGTATTAGCTTATTTTCTTCTATTGATTTTAACACCTCTATTCCTGAATGGAACGATGAAGGCACTTATTATCAAAATGAAAAAATTTTAGTTTCCCAAACAAAAAAAGAGTTACAAACCATTTTAAGTAATTATGTGGGTATAGTTCGCTCAAACGAACGACTTGAACGGGCTTTAAACAGGCTTAAACTCATTTACGAAGAATCGGAAAGACTCTACGAAAACTCTAAAATAAGTGTGGACATTTGTGAGTTACGAAATTTAAGAAGTGTTGCTTATTTAGTAACTAAAGCAGCCGCAGAAAGGAAAAACAATGTAGGGTTACATTATAATGTTGACAATTTTTGATTTACAATTTACGATTTACGATTGCAAATTGAATACTGAATATTAACTAACTTTCAGAAATTAAGATGCATTCTTTTTTTCGAACTCTTTTATAATTTCTTCTAACGATTTTCCTTGTAGTTTAATTGATTCTTTAGCACTTTCAGCTAAAGGATGATCGGGATATTTATCAATAAATTCTTGGTAATACCTTTTGGCATTTTCATGTTCCAACAAAATATCTCCAATAACCATTGCTTTGTAAAAAAGAGCTAACGGAGCACGTTCGTGGTTTGGAGCTCTTTCCAACAATCCATTAAAATGCTTAATTGCAACATGAGGTTTGTTCAATGCTTTTGCTAATTCTCCTGCTCTAAATTGGTATTCCATAGAAATAGTCTCAAAACTATGGTAATGAATATATTCTTCATACGCATTTAATAATTTTAGAGCAACTTCATCGTTGGTATTTAATGAATCACTAAATAAAATAGCCGAATATTTTTCTACTTCAGCTGCACGCTCTTCAAAAGTATCAATTATGGTGTCTTTCTCTATTATTGGTTGTTCAACAGAAATATCTTTTTCTGAAGAATTAGAACATGAAAAGAAAAAAATACTTACTGCACTTACTATTACTAATCGCATCATACTATTTATTTTGATTTTATTAATGGAAATCTCATTCTATAATTCACTTTCACTTCGCCTTTTATAATGGCATTAAGCTTACCTTTTATCAATTGTTTTTTCAAGGGGTTTATCTTATCAATGAACAATACACCTTCAATATGATCGTATTCATGTTGCACCACTCTCGCAGCCAAACCATCTAATTTTTCCTCTATCAGTTCAAAATTTTCATTATAATACTCTATGATTAGATTGGGTTTTCTTAAAACTTCTTCTCTAATTCCAGGAATACTCAAACATCCTTCTTCAAACTTCCATTCTTTGCCAGATTCTTCAATAATTATGGGATTAATAAACACACGCCTGAAATTATCTAATTCAGGTTGGTCGCCATCTTCATTAAAACCAGAAGTATCTGCTATAAACAAACGAATAGGCAATCCAACTTGAGGAGCCGCTAATCCAACTCCTTTTGAGTGTTCCATGGTTTCAAACATATCGCTAATTAGTTTTTTTAAATCCGGATAATTAGCATCTATTTCTTCGCCTTCCTTTCTTAAAACAGGATCTCCGTAGGCTATAATTGGTAATATCATGAAACAAAATTAGCATTTTTTTTTGTTTCTTTGTAACGGTATTTAAAGATTGTCTTTAAAGTACAAATTACTATTAACCATTAACCATTGACCATTAACCATTAACCATTAACCATTGACCATTGACCATTGACCATTGACCATTGACCATTGACCATTGACCATTGACTATTTATTCGCTATTATCAATTTTTAACCTTCCACAACAACATGAAACACTTATTATTTACGCTTACTTTTTTATCTTTCATCGCTTGCAATACAAGTCCAGAAAAAAAAGCTCCCAACGAGGTAAAAGGATATGCACAAGGTACAACCTACCAAATTTTATATTTAGATAACAGAAATTTTCAACGCTCGGTAGATTCTATTTTAATTGCCATAGATAATTCACTATCAACCTACAACAAACGCTCTATCATCACTAATTTTAATCAAGCGGATAGTGTATTGGAAGTTGATGCTTATTTTATTGATGTGTTTAATATGGCTAAAGAGGTTTACACAGCAACAGAAGGTGCTTTTAATCCGACTGTTACACATTTAGTAAATGCTTGGGGATTTGGCTTTGAAAACACCGAAAAAACGGATAGTAACTCCATTGATAGTCTATTGAAATTGGTTGATTTTGATGGAATATCTATTCAAAACAATAAAGTTATCAAAAATAGAAAGGAATTAATGTTAGATTTCAACGCCATTGCTCAAGGCTACACTGTTGACGTTCTTGCTGATTTTTTTGATGAAAAAAATGTGAAAAATTACATGATAGAAGTTGGTGGAGAAATTATTGCCAAAGGAAAAAATGCAGAAAAAAAATCTTGGCGAATAGGCATAGATAAACCTTTAGAAAATCAGGAAGAAAGAGTATTAGAAGCTGTTATTAACTTAGAAAATGCTGCATTAGCAACATCGGGCAACTACAGAAAGTTTTATGAAAAAGATGGGGTAAAATATTCTCACACCATTAACCCTGTTACCGGTTATCCTGTCAGACATACCTTATTAAGTGCTACTGTTGTTACGGATAATTGTGCCTTAGCAGATGCTTACGCTACTGCTTTTATGGTTGTTGGATTGGAAAAAAGCAAAAAGATTTTAAAAGTCAACCCTAAATTAGAAGCTTTGCTTATTTATGCTAATGAAGATGGAAGTTTAAGCTCCTACTCCACTCCAACACTTGCTGAAGCTGTTGAAGTTATTGAGTGAGTTATGAAGCTACATTATCTTTCTTAAATTAAAACCACGCTAAGTATTTTTACTGAATCCATTCTTTTTTAGGAACATAAATTGAAAATAAATTTGTTTTCTTGAAAAAACTGTTCTACCTTTGGGATTCGCTTATAAATTTTTCATTATGAATACATTCGC
>JAHYJH010000200.1 GCA_019429185.1 Vicingaceae bacterium | reverse complement strand
TAAATTTCTTTGAAATTAGAATAGGAATTGGTTTTACTAATAGCCTATTCATAAAGTAGAGGATAGCTATTGTTGGTGGAAAGAGCAACAATTGTGATGGTTTACGAACCGCTAAGTACGTGACCCGTACGCTTAGTGGTGTGAGAGGTGCACTCCGTCAGTTTATCTGGCGGAGCCATCTACTCGATTACCGCCTAGTGCTTTTTTTAATTCTATCCAAACATTGTCAATTGTCGATCATTTACAGGTGTCATTTCGCTAATAAAACTGTCCCACAAGTCCAATGTTAAATTAAATTTATACTTTTCATTAAGCGTTTCAAGTTCTGATTGAAGGTCGGCTTTGTCAATTTGCTTTGCTAATTCTAAAAGGTCAATTCTCATTAAAACGTCTTTTGTAAAAGTCCTTTTAGCGTCTAGAAAAGTTACTGATTGTAAAAACTGAACTGTCGTGTTAGAGTTTAAAAGAATTAAAGCGTAAACGGCAAATTCTATTTTGTCAAAACCTATTAAATAACAAGTGTCGTCAAGCATTACAGATTTGTTGTCTTGCGGTAAAATAAGCGTAAAATGAAAAGTCTTGTAAAGTCCTGATATGGCAACTTTGAAAGGTTTGAAAGAATAGTCGCCAATACCAAATATTGAAAACAATGGTTTGTTGTTGTAGATACTTGATTTTCTTGCATCAAAATTTGCTTGATGTTGTGTCAAGTATTGATATATCTTTGGATATTCAGTCTTGATGTATTTAGTTTCTTGTCCTACTTTCTTTTGAGTTACAATCGTAAACTTTCGTGTCTGTTTGATTACTGTGTTTTTAAGGTCAGAACTTTTGAGAATACCGTACACTAAACCGTCTTCAAGTTTTATTTCTTCGTTCAGCCCATTTACATAATAGCCGTTCACTTTGTCTAATTCCATTACGGTTGAACAATCGTGTTTTAAACCTTGTCGCCAAACAAAAGGGCATTCTCCGTCAATTTCTTTGGTGTGAATATAAGTGTCAAAATTGGAAACAAATTTACCATTCAACCACCCAAATTTTAGTTCAGATTTTTGATTGTTGTGAAAATTAAATTCTGTGCAATCAAAAGTCGGATTTGAGTTTAGTTTACAATAGAACAAACCTGCTTCAACGGAAACATTAAACTCTTTTTTACTGTCAATGCAATGTTTTTCAATTGTTGAAATTTTGTAACGATTTTTATTTTGGTCAAAGACAATGTTTTTGATAACAGAATTTTTGACCAATAGCAATAAATTCCCTTTCATATTTTGAAAGGTTTCAATCATAGTCAGGGAAATAAATTCAGCAATGTCAAAATTCCCTTTTCCTGTCATTGCATCTAAACCACTATGATTTTTGAAATTCGTTTTTTTAGGAAGATTTGTTGAATTTAAACTACCCAGTTTTGAATTGGTTACCCAAGGCGGATTTCCAATCACTAAAATATCATTCGTTGAATGTTTTTTTGCTATTGCTTTAAAATCGAAGTCAAAAACGTTGCAATGAACTATTGAAATTTCTGGCTTGTTAGCGTTTGGATTTGAAAGAAAAAAATCTACAATGCTGAATTTAGTTTCCCAAACGTAAGGTTTATAAATTTCAACACCGAAAATATTTTTAATGTTTTTGAAGTTGCGAAAAGAAGCAATAATAAAATTCCCTTTTCCACAAGTCGGCTCAATTACAACTTCGGGTGAAATGTTTTTTGAAGCCAAGTGTAAAGTTACTTTGTTCGCTAAATCAGAATTTGTTTGGAAGTCGCCATATTCCGCTCTGTCATGTTCTTCAACAACATTATTGGTAATTGAAAGAACTTCTTTGAGCGTTTCAAATTCTTCATCATTATCAAAAAAATGTATGATGCCGAAGGCATCATACATTTTTTGATTTGCCTTTTGAAAAGATGCAATCTTTTTCAGATTGTCATTTAAGAAATCTGAAACTTGATTTGTAATATTTGCTTCAAATACTTTCATTATTTAGGCTTGTTATAGCTGACAATTTTGTCAATTCCTTGAATATCATCATTTAGAGCTACTATTCTTTGATATTGCAGTCTCCATTGTAGAGCATTTGAAATTGTTAAATAGCCTTGTTCAGGTAACGTTTCTAAAATCTGTTCTGCTATTTTTGATAAAGTTATTTCGTCCGCAGGAATATTTTTGTCTTGTAAATACGCAACAATGTCTGCTTCATTGGCTCCGTCATTTACCATTTCTCTTAATCGAAATGTAGTTGTATAGTCTGCTGTTCGTTCTTTATGAACAAAAGAGCAACTTACAAAATTTAGAATAGCGGTTTGAGTATTAGGGTCGTCAGTTTTATCGTAAACAAACACAAGTAGGTTATAACCTAGCCCAAATATTTTTTGCTTTGCATCTTTGAATGGACAAGATGATTGTGGTTGCTTTATCGAGGTAACTTTTATATCCGTTTGAATGTCGTCTGAAGGAAGGTCAATGCCCCTCGCAGATGAGCCAACTGTTACTTCGTATTTATCATTTAGATGCTTTTGAAATTTTTGTTCAATCAGCGTTCCTACTGCTTTTCCGTCAGTAACTCCGTAAAGTTCCGAATGCTTATATGTTGATTCTGCAACACAAAAAACTTGAGCTTCTTCAATCAGTTTTTCTATGGTTAATTTTTCTTTCATTGTCATTATGCAAAGTTACAATTTCAATTTTCTTTTTTAAGTTTCGTGTCGTCTTTTTTAGCATTGGCGGTAACGTTTTGCAGCTACCCGAAGGTGGCGATTTCGAAGCACTTCACTGTCAACTAAGCACAAACTTTGATAGAAGCACAAAGCTTGATTTAACCACTGAACCGCCACTTTTGGGTAGGTGCTGTGTGTGCCTTGCATGCGTGCTGCACCACACCATAGCGAAGCTACAGAATAAATTGCAAAAATGCAAATTTATTTAATAGTAAGCAAAGGAGTGGGGCAAAATTTTCTAGGAGGTGGAAATCCTC
>JAHYJH010000052.1 GCA_019429185.1 Vicingaceae bacterium | reverse complement strand
GCGATTAAAACAGTAAGTTTTATGAAAAAATAATGTACATTTGTAGTGATTTAGGAAAATTGGTAAATGGGTTCTACGATTTTCTTTAAATCAAAATGAAAAAAATGAATTTTTAGAACCCACCTAATAAAATCGTTGATAGCTATCGGGATGACTGGTTTTTAAAACGAGAATAACGAAGAACCGAACAAAGTGAGCTCACGAACCGAACATAGTGAGTTCACTCACACTTATAAAAAAAATAAGCAAAAGTGAGTAATACCTATAAAAAAAATAAACAACAATGAGTAAAACCTTTGAAAAACAATAAATATGCTGAATAAGTTGAACTTTACAGACAGACTCTAACTAAGCTGTTCTTAATTTTTCAATGGCTTTAAATGTAGGAAGTAAATCCCTTAATGTAGATTTATTTAACGTGTTTTTACTTTTTTCACAACACATTAAAAAGCTTGATAATTCATTAAAGTAGCCCGCAGAATAAAGTTGATTGTGTTCTTTTACGGGCAAAAAACTGTTTTGAAGGTATAGCGTAGTTGTTTGGCTATTAAATCCTTTTACTTTTTCTATAGGGATATTCATAAACACGTTGGGTTTATTTTTAAAACTCAGTTTACTTGTATTTTGTGTAATGTATTCACCTTTTGGAGTATTAATAATTAAGGTATCTATTGCCTCATTCCACGAATAATCTGTCGAAAACTCTAAACTCCCTACAATACCATTTTTATGTTTTATTTGAGCTAAATAGCTTACAACACCATTACCGGTAACTTTGTTAGCATAGGTTACATTACCATCGCCAAACAAATAAAATAAAGCATCTAACGGGTGAATAAATAAATCAATTAATTCATCTCCTTCAGGATAAGCCCCTGTTTTAAATTTCAATGTATAATAGCTTGCGTTTTTAACTTTGTTTTGTAAGATATTATATACTGGCGAATATCTTCGTTGTACACCCACTAAAACAGTTTTTTTGTGTTTATCTTCGAGTGTGATAAGCTCGCTTAGTTCACTAAGCGTTAAGCAAGGTGGTTTTTCAATAAATAAGTTTTTATTAGCCGCAATAACTTTTTTAGCCAACTGAAAATGAACAGATGGCGTAATAGAAACGAAAACTCCATTTATATCACTATCGTTCAGAACCTTTTCTAAATCCGTACTAACCAACGAATTTGAAAAATGGTGTTTAACCATTTCAACAGTATCTTCATTTTTAACTATAATATGTTTTAAATTAACATTTAAGTAATTAAGAACCGGGTAAAGATTATTGATAGAATGATTTCCAACTCCAACAAAAGCATAGTTGCTTTTAAACTTTTGTTTAAATAGCTCCTTTTTTCTAATTTTTTTATATCTATCAATAAGTGCTTTCATATAAATCTCACATAAATATCTCCCCAAGAGGTGTTAATAAATTCCTGATTTTTTATATGTTCTATCATTTCTTCTCCTGTAATCCAATGAGGTAGTGCAAATTCCATTTTTTCAGCCACAGAATAGTTACATTCAATAGTTCCTAAATTCTTTAAATGATTAACACAATTTATTAAAATCTGACTATTTTCCGGAACGATGTATTCTAACGAAAGTGCTTTAAGAGGTTGAGACAAGCCTTTTAGCACATCAAATTCATACCCTTCTACATCAATTTTACAAAAAACAGGCGTTCCATATTTATCAATTAAACTATCTAATGTAATCATTTCAATATCTATAGTTTCATTCCAATTAGCACCCTTAAATCGATCTGCTTGCATTACCTCAACATGGTTTTTTGAGAAAGAAGATATTGCCGATAATTCAGAAACATATAATTTCTCCGTACTTTCCTTTTCGCCCAATCCTTTTGTAACAAGTTCAATTTTACTACCAAATTTATTTTGCAAGTATTCGTAACACTCTTTTTGTGGTTCAACAGCAACCACTTTTGCACCGAGTTCTAAAAATATAACGGTTCGGTTGCCTTTGTTTGCCCCCACATCAAAACATAAATCGCCTTGTTTAATAAACTGGCTGTAAAATTTTTTTCTATCACCTTTCTTAAAAAAGGTGGTGATTTTATTTTCTACATCTATCGCAAAAGCGTATAATCCCACTCCTCTTAATATACTTCTTATAATTTTTTTCATTCTTTGTTTTTCATTTAATGATTGGCAGGTTTCGGGTTAAAGATTATTCAAAATTTAAACCCTCTTTTTATTGTTTTATTAGGTGTTTCTTCTAAAATTAGATTTTTATTTTTTGCCAAAATTTCAACTCTTTTTTTCCATGTTTGTTTTATACTAAACCAATTTTCTTTTATTGGAGAATTGGTTGTTAATACTATTTGATTCCCTTGTGTTGATAAGTCATTTGCATTATTAAAATCACACAACGAAGAAATATCTTTTTCTAACGTAATTAAAGGCTTAGTGCTTGGTTCGTCAAAGATTGTTTTATATTCAGCAAACTTTTTTTGTCTTTCCATTAAAAGCTCGTAATAATGTTCAAGCGGTTTTTGATTGGTTAAAAGAAATAAATCATAAAAGTCTTTTTGACTGCCTCTGTTTGCTGCTGCTAACAATTTTAATGCACCAATATCATCATCGTGTATTAATCTGATTCCGTCAATTATTTCTGGTTTATTAAGTAATTGCAAATTTTGGATGAAATCAATTTTTGTTTCTTGTTCTGGACAAACTATCTCTAACATTGCATTAGGGGAATAGGGTTGAGTTTTATTTCCAAAATTTCTTTTAACTATTTTTATGTTAGTTGATATATTTTTGTTTACAAAATTTATTATTTGTTCTAATTCGTCTATGTGTAAAACAGTTGAAGTAAATAAATCAATGTCCATAGATTTTCTATGATTGTATTTTATTGATAAATTCGTACCTCCACCTAAATTAAAAGTGCTTAATAAAGGACACTCCATTAATTTAATTATAGTGTTTTTTAATTCATCAGAAACACCATTATGCATACATTGATTGTTTTAAATTTGATTTGTAGTATGGAAATTGTGATGGTTTCATTTTGTAACGGTTACATAATTTCTCAATTAATTCATTTCCAATTATCTCCATACTCTCATTGGCGTAGTATTTTATTTCTTCGATAGAAAAAATTAATTCTAATTTATTTACGAGTACTTTAAAATCAACATCAGCCATTTTCAAAACCCTTTGAATAATAAAACTTCGGTCTTGCCAATTTTTAAGGCTTAATTTATCTACATCACAATCCCAAAACACATATTTTGGGAATATGCTAGATAGCGGTTTGTTGCTATTTTTAACAGCTTTCATATAACAAAGTTACTAATTACTTGCTATTTGTACGTTAGTTTAAGCATATTTGTTATCTTAAAAGCAAGACACTACCTAATTTTAACAACTCATTTCTAGATTGTTTTCAAGACGATTCAACTCCATTATCACTTTGTTGAACCTATTCGAACTGACACACTAACTACTAACACCTAACTACTCATTTACCTACTTGTACTTAACAGTGCATTAATTGCATCAAAGCGTTCTTTCATTTCTTCGGCTAAACCAGATTCTTTGTATCTATCATTAGTTAACATAATCAACTGCTGAAGAATGTATTTTGTAAGTCCTTCTTCTCTTTCAACATATTTTCTGTGTTTTCCTTTTAGTGATAAAAAATAAGTTAAATCACTTTCGTAGGTATCCACCAAAACTCGAACAATGTTATTGGCTTTTTCAAATTCTCCTGCTTGATAATAAAGCTCTGCAATAGAAATAACAAATTGGTTATAAGGCACATTTTTTTCAGGAATAGCTTCCATACATCTGTCTAACACTTCAACTGCTTTTTCTTTTTTACCTAACCGAATATATTCCCCAGCCAAACGAGAAAAGTTATTTCTGAAGTTCATGCACATTCTTCGGTTGTTTTCATCCATATAAATTTCATTTTCATCCATTCCGCCCCATTTGAACTTATTCATCAAGTTTTCATACATAATATCCGTAGCTATTTCGCCTTGTTGCCCATCAAAACTTTGAGTTTTATAAGGAACTAAACGATAAGCTAATCCTTCTAACTGAAAGTAATCCGTTAATCCTAAATAAGCATCATTACCTGTAGTAATGGCAAAATAAATAGGTCGTTCCCAATCGTTGGCTGCTAAAATATCTAAAATAATAATGTCTTTTTTGTATAAGCCATTGGCAGTAATACTCCATTCTACATTATCAACAATTCTATCTGCTTTTTCTTTAGGAACAGTTCCGTTTGTAATTACCAATTCTTTGTCAACCGAAATTTTAAAATTTTTGGTAGGCAAATAATCCATTTGTTTGTTGTTGTTACCTGTTATTTTAGATTTAGGACTATCATCAGCAATAAATTTAATTAAATCATCTACATCCGTAAATCCAGGTAAATCTCTATCATACACATACACATAATCATTGGTACTTTGACGTGTTTTATGCTCTGGCAAACGCTGAGGAATTCCTTTAGAGTCCCAAGCTTTTCTTCTCATTTGTTCAATGTACCAATCCGTATTGAGTAAACTTAAATTCACTACACGCACATCCGTTCTGTAACCTTCCACATCTTGTACATACCAAAGTGGAAAGGTGTCGTTATCTCCATTAGTAAATAAAATTGCATTTGGAGCACAAGAGTTTAGGTAATTTTTAGCAAAATCTCTAGCGGTGTAGCGTTTAGAACGATCGTGATCATCCCAGTTTTGAGTAGCCATTAACACAGGAATCAATAAACATATTGCCGAAACCAAGCCTGCACTTGTTATTTGAGCCATTTTTTTATTAAGGATTTCATAAAGTGCATAAACACCAATTCCTATCCAAATAGCAAACACATAGAAAGAACCTACATACGCATAATCTCTTTCACGAGGTTGTGGAGATGGAGGATTGGTATAAAAATTAATAGCTAATCCTGTAAAGAAAAACAGTAACGCCAGCATTAACCAATCTTTTGGGTCTTTCATGAATTGGTATATCAAGCCAATTAATCCTAAAATTAAAGGAAGAAAATAATATTTATTATGTCCTTTATTGTTGGTAACGGTTTTTGATAATTTTTCTTGATTTCCTAAACGAACTTGATCGATGGCTTTAATCCCGCTTATCCAGTTGCCGTCAATAATTTCGGTTGGGGTGGAGTTTTGAGCATCTGTTTGTCGCCCAACAAAGTTCCACATAAAATAACGCCAGTATAAATGACCCCATTGGTAGGAAAATAAAAAGCTAAGATTTTCTCCGAATGTAGGAACTTTAATTGTTTTCCCATCGGAAGTACGCACATTTTTACCTTTAATGTCCACCCACATTTTATAATCTTTTTCATGAGAACCTTGATTACTCCACATACGAGGTAAAAATCCTGATGCAGCTTTATCGTAATTAGGCAATGTTTTTTCGCCTTTATTTACTGCTTCATATTTACCTGTTTCCTTATTTTGATAATAAATTGTTTTGCCTTCTTTTAGCGGTTCTTTGGCATCTAAAGGTGTGTTGTAATATTGCCCTGTTAAAAAAGGAGCAGAGCCATATTGCTCACGATTAAGGTAAGATAATAAACTAAATACATTTTCAGGATTATTTTCGTCCATAGGAGGATTGGCTGCCGAACGAATTAAAATTACCGAATAGGTTGAATATCCTATAAGTATAACCGTAAAACAGAGTAAAACGGTATTCCACAATACTTTTCCTTTTTGTTGCGTATAGCGAAGTCCTAAGAATATTAAACCAGCTAGTAAGATAAAATAAAATATCAAACCTGAATGGAAAGGTAATCCAAAACTATTTACCAACAATAATTCAAAAATAGAAGCCAACTTGTAAGTTCCGGGAATAATTCCGAATTGAACAATACCTAAAATTAATACAGCTAACCCTCCAGCTACCATAAAGCGTTTAAAATTTAGTTCTCTGTTTTTGAAATAATATAAGAACACCATAGCTGGAATTGCTAATAAATTCAGTAAATGGACACCAATAGATAGCCCCATTAAATAGGCTATCAACACCAACCAACGTGTGCTGTGTTTTTCGTGCGAAACCGCATCCCATTTTAAGATAGCCCAAAAAACGACTGCAGTAAACAACGATGACATGGCATAAACCTCACCTTCAACTGCCGAAAACCAAAAGGAATCAGAAAAAGTGTAAGCCAAAGCTCCTACTACAGCACTACCAAAAATAGCTATCGTAGCAGATTTATCTAATTCACCCGTTTTTAATACTAATTTTTTAATGATGGCTGTGATAGACCAAAATAAAAACAAAATAGTAAAGGAGCTACTTAAAGCTGACATTATATTTATGGCAACAGCCGCATTTTCAGCTGAGGTAAACATCGTAAAAAACCTACCTATTAACATAAATAATGGAGCTCCTGGCGGATGCCCAACTTCTAAATTGTAGGCTGCTGCGATAAACTCACCACAATCCCAAAAACTGGTTGTGGGTTCTATGGTTGATATATATACAAATGAGGCTATAGCCCAAATAATCCAACCTATACTATTGTTTAATTTTTTATATTCCATAATTGACACAATTTAAGTGTACGAAAATATGAAATTCTTAGCTAATTAAGAATAAAGCAAGTTAATGATTGTTAAAAAAAGTTTAAGATGAAAGGATGGAAGAAATAAGGATTGGAAAAATCGCTAAATGTATTAGAAGATAAAAATTCAAAGAAATTAGCACAGATGAATAGATTTTTTTTAAAACTATTGTGTAGAATAAAAAATTTATTACTTTTGCCGTCCAATTGTCCGATGGTGTAACTGGCAACACGTCTGGTTTTGGTCCAGAAGAGTCCAGGTTCGAGCCCTGGTCGGACAACAAATCCTCAACGCAAGTTGGGGATTTTTGTTTTTAGGCATAAATAAAAAGATTGTAACAATATATCCATCAGGTTAATACGATAAAAAATAAAATCATAATAATAAATTACTTCACATTATTACAATTCATTTCTCCTTCGGTGTAGTAAATGTTTAAGTATTTTTCTCCGTAAACACCTCCTCCTTCGTGTTTTTGAGCCACAGAACCTTTAACATAATAACATTTACCATCTGCTTTTTTAGTAGCTATATCTACTTTAACAAATTTTAATTTGGGTTGACCATATTGGTTTCTTTCAAATTCCCAATTTTGGCTGGTAATAACTACTTTTAATGGAGATCCATATTTGTTTTTATCAATTTTAGAATTTACAGTAGAATTTACACTAGCGTCAGACATTCCAGCTTGATGTAAAGTTCTTTTTTCAACTAATCTTTTTTCAATTTCAGCATCTCTTTTTTCTAAACCACCTTCACTAACGTATTTAATGATTTTTGCTTTTTGGTCAGCTAACGTTTTTTCATAAGCTTCTAATTCAGGGTCAGGTTGTTTTAAGTAAGCTCTTGCTGTATTAACTTGTTTTTGAGCAGTTTCTATGTCATTCACTCTATCGGTTGGATAAACAGACCAGCTTTTTTCATCAAAACTTTTGCTAGCAGTGTTTTTAATAACTTCCATTTGAGAAGCAGGAACTTTATCACTGTAATAACCATCAACCTCTGTAATTAATTTTTGAGTGTAAGCATCACTATGGTCTTTTTTGTTTTTAGTTTTATATGCACTGCTGAATTTCACATAAAACTCACTGTAATCTTTTTTCTTTGCTTCGTATTCGGTATATGGTAATTGATCCCATTTTTTTTGAAGTCTTTCAAAAGTGGAAGACCATTCCATTTTTTCTTTTTCTAAATCTGTAAAATTTTCAGTAGAAACAGCTTTTGTTCCAGATGTTTTAGCAGGAGTTTCTTCAGTGGATGTTTTATCTTTTACCTTGCTAATTCCTTTTTTTAAATTTCCTATTTGAGCATTAACAGTAAGCGAGCTTACTATTAAGCTTATAATTAGCAATGAATTGATAGATTTTTTCATGATATTAAATTCTAAGAGTTAAAATGTTTTTAAACAACAAAAATATTAATTTTAGTTTAAACGAAGTGCTAAATAGAAAAAGGGATTGAATTTAGAATGATTATAAATATGATAACTTACCGAAACCAACTTTTAATCCTCATTTGGATAACGCCTAAAATAGCTTCTTTAAAGATTCCTTTACTCATTTTAGAAGTTCCTTCCAATCTATCTGTAAAAATAATGGGGATTTCAACAATCTTAAACCCCAATTTATAGGCGGTAAATTTCATTTCAATTTGAAAAGCATATCCTTTAAATTTTATTTTATCCAGATTAATGGTTTCCAACACCTTGCGTCTATAACATTTGAAACCGGAAGTAGTATCTCTAATTTTCATTCCTGTTATAAACCGAACATAGGCTGATGCATAATAAGACATTAGCACTCTTCCCATGGGCCAATTTACCACATTAACACCTGTAATATACCTTGACCCAATGGCCAAATCGGCACCGTCTTTTGCACAAGCATTGTATAATTTTATTAAATCGTTGGGGTTGTGCGAAAAATCACAATCCATCTCAAAAATATATTCGTAGTTATTTTTTAATGCCCATTTAAAGCCATGAATATAAGCTGTACCTAAACCTAGTTTTCCTTTTCTTTCTTCTAAATGAAGTTGCCCTGAAAATTCTTTTTGTAAGTCTTTTACTATTTGTGCAGAACCATCTGGAGAATTATCATCTACAATTAAAAGATGGAACTCTTTTTTTAATGAAAACACTTTTCGTATCATCTTTTCGAGATTTTCTTTCTCGTTGTAGGTGGGGATGATTACGATACTATCAGACATTTTATATTGTTGAAAAACTGCAAGTTATTAAATTAATTTATGTCAAATATACATATTATTTTAAACTACCAATGTAAGCTAAACACAAATCTATGGTAGCTTCGATGCCTTTTTTGTGTGTTCGTTCTGTTCCGTGCGATGCAGCTACACCCATTCCAATTAAGCCTACTCTAAAATCATTTCCGGCACGCAAGGCAGCAGAACCATCTGAACCATAAAAAGGATAAACATCAATTTTGTAAGGAATGTTGTTTTTTTTAGCTAAATCCACTAATCGTTTTCTGAAAGTATAATCATAAGGACCAGAAGAATCTTTGGCACAAATAGAACAACTTACTTCGTTGCCTTGGCAATCATCGCCCAACACGCCCATATCTAAGACTAATAATTCTTTTATATTTTCTGAGTAGCCAACTGTACCTCCATGACCAACTTCTTCATAATTGGAGAAGAAAATTTCAACAGGTACTTCTTTGCCTTGCTCTTTCAGTCTTCTAGCCAATTCAAATAATACAAAACAACCCGCTTTGTTATCTAAAAACCTGGATTTTATAAAACCATTTTCTAATTCTTGGTATTTTACATCTACGCAAATAATATCGCCTACTTCAATACCTAATTTTTCTACATCTTCTTTGGTATATACCTCGGCATCAATTCTAATGTGCATGCTTTTAATAGAGCGTTCGGTTTTTTCTTTTTCATTGTTGGCATGTACCGATGGATTATTTAAGAGAATAGTTCCTGTATAAATTTTTCCTTCGTGAGTAATAATTTTAACGTATTCGCCTTCAGCACCAGTTAAAGATAAGCCACCTAATAGCGAAAAAGCTAATGTTCCATTGGGTTTTATCCCCGAAACAATAGCTCCTAAGGTATCCACATGAGCAGCAATAGCAACGGTTGGATTCTTCCCTAAGGCACATTTTACTGCTCCTTTGTTGGTATATTCGGGCTGATAACCGTAGCTTTTTAGTAAATCAAAAATGTATTTACTTGCATTATCGGTATAGCCTGTTGGTGAATCAATGGCTATAAGTTCTTTTAAAGTATTGTAGTTGTTCATTTAGATTTTTTTTTTAGCAAAAGTACTAAATGAACAGGTTTATATTTTCATAACCCTAAAAAAATCGAGCACTCGATTTTCTTGTTCCAAAAGGATTAGGAGAAACATACCTGATGCTTAATTCATAGCCTCCTTGTCCGTTTGAAGCTGTTGATAAGCCAGAAAGGTTAAAATCATAGCTTATTCCAACAGCAAAAGAGCCCATTTCCACTAAAATGGAGGGAATAAACGCATCACCAAAACGATAATGCACACCCAAACTCAACGCAGCACCATTAGAAAACTGTGAATATTTTGATTTTTCTTTGAGGTTATAGCGAAAATACGAACCCAATACTACATCAATGGCTTTTTGTTGATAGGCAATAAATCCTGAGGGTTGTACTGCCATATTCGTTCCTCCAACCCCAAAAGAAGTGTTGGTATGTAACACATACCTAAAATTTAAGTTATCGGTATTTTCATCTAAAAACGAAAAATTAGGACTGGCAACATGATGAATGGCTGCTCCTACATTCACTTTTTTACCTCCAAAACCACCATTATTAATAACCTGATTGGTTGTATTATCGCCATACGTATAAGAAACCCCCACTGCAAAATCGGGTTCAAAAAATGAAGTGTTGTTGAAATTTTCGCCTGAGGCAAAGTTATCATTGTGTCCTGTGCCATCAAACTGGCTATCGAACCGCAATTTATTTTCACTTAAACTGCTTTGTAAAAACCCTGCTTGAACTCCTGCCGAAAGGTAACTTGCATTATCTAATTTTATGTGGTAAGCTATCGTTAAATTTACAACAGTTATACCCAAACTGGCTTGTCCTGCTTTATCGGAATAAGCGGTGATGCCTCCTCCAAAAAAGTTGTCTTTTCTTCCGTTTTTATTAAAGTGCATATCATAAGAAGCTCCAAAAGTTCTGAATGGACTTGATGTTACACTGCTCCATTGATCACGATAGTTGATAATGGCTCTGTTATCTCCTCCAAATTTCCCTGCTTGTGAAGGGTCTAATTGCAAAGGCACCATCGTGAATTGAGAAAAGTGCATGTCTTGAGCAAACAAGCCCCCTCCAGCTCCCCCGAAGGGGGAGAGTAGCCAGCACACAAGGAAGCCCACCCCAACCCTCCCGAAGGGAGGGAGTAGCTTACGCACTGTGCCAAAATAAAGTTGGTTAATTAAATTTTGTTTTGTTTTGTTATTTTTAGTTGGTTTCATAGTTATTTTAGTTTTATTTATTTTTCATTCAGCACTTCAATGGAGTTTCTACGCCTTCGCTCCTCTACGCAAGCCCCTCCTTCGGAGGGGTTGGGGAGGCTCTTTTACCTTATCAAACTCACATCACCACTTTCTTTAAAGGTTTTGTTGTTTAAAAAAGAACCTTCTATTACATACACAAAAACGGCTGTGTTTTGGTCTGAACCGTTGTGCTTTCCGTCCCAACCTTGAGTAATATCATCGGTTTCAAATACCTTATTGCCCCAACGGTTGTATATTTGTATTGAAATAGTCGCTATTCCTTTTCCTCTAACAAAAAACACATCGTTATTGCCATCTCCATTAGGGGTAAAGGCATTGGGTGTATAAACAAAGAAATCGCAATCGAGTTGTAATTCGGCTAAATCTACTGTATCTGCTTTAGCACAACCAGAACCATCATTTACGATTACGGAATAGGTTCCTGCAGGTAAGTTGCTAATAACTGAATCAGCACTTCCTGTGTTCCAACTATAAGTGATAGGCGGATTGTTGCTTGTGGCTATTGCGGTTACGCTGCCTATGTTTTCTCCACAGTTATCATCTGCTTTTATTAAGGTTAATTGTGGTGCGGGATTAATAGTTAAATCGGTTACTATGGTATCACAATTATTGATAATATCGGTAAAGATGCCTGTGGTGGTGTAGGTGTTGGTGCCTACAGTTACACTAAATCCTTCACATTCGTTGAATACGTTGGTAGTTTTGGTGGGGGTAGTTAAGGTTAAGTTTAAGGTTACTATGCTATCACAACCATTGGTTGCTAAGCCTATGAAGGTAACTGTTGGTGCATTTGTGTTGGTGGTGTAATTTATACCATCTATCCATGTATATGAATTGCCGCATATAGTTTGGATGTCTGTGCTATTAACAGGATTGTTGATGGTTAAATTAAGTGTTACAATGCTATCGCAACCTTGCGAGCTGCCTCCAACTATGGTAAAAGTTGGCGTAGTTGTACTGGCAGAATACGTGTTGCCATCTATCCAAGTAATAGGTGTGCAAGAGGTAATTACATCTGTTCCTGTTACTGTAGAGTTTATCGTTAAATTAAGTGTTACAATGCTATCGCAACCTTGCGAGCTGCCTCCAACTATGGTAAAGGTTGGTGTTGTTGTACTGGCTGAATACGTATTGCCATCTATCCAAGTAATGGGTGTGCAAGAAGTAATTACATCTGAGCCTGTTACTGTAGAGTTTATCGTTAAATTAAGCGTTACAATACTATCACAACCTTGCGAGCTGCCTCCAACTATGGTAAAGGTTGGTGTTGTTGTACTGGCTGAATACGTGTTGCCATCTATCCAAGTAATAGGTGTGCAAGAAGTAATTACATCTGTTCCTGTTACTGTAGAGTTTATCGTTAAATTAAGTGTTACAATACTATCGCAACCTTGCGAACTACCTCCAACTATGGTAAAGGTTGGTGTTGTTGTACTGGCTGAATACGTGTTGCCATCTATCCAAGTAATGGGTGTGCAAGAAGTAATTACATCTGTGCCTGTTACCGCAGAGTTTATCGTTAAATTAAGCGTTACAATACTATCGCAACCTTGCGAACTTCCTCCAACTATGGTAAAGGTTGGTGTTGTTGTACTGGCTGAATACGTGTTGCCATCTATCCAAGTAATGGGTGTGCAAGAGGTAATTACATCTGTTCCTGTTACTGTAGAGTTTATCGTTAAATTAAGTGTTACTATACTATCGCAACCTTGTACGCTTCCTCCAACTATGGTAAAGGTTGGTGTAGTCGTACTGGCTGAATAGGTGTTGCCATCTATCCATGTAATGGGTGTACAAGAAGTGATTATATCTGTTCCTGTTGCAGTTGAGTTAATTGTTAAATTCAGTGTTACAATGCTATCGCAACCTTGCGAGCTGCCTCCAACTATAGTGAATGTTGGTGTAGTCGTACTGGCTGAATACGTGTTGCCATCTATCCAAGTGATGGGTGTACAAGAAGTAATAACATCTGTGCCTGTGGAAGTTGGGACAACAATTATTGGAATTGTAATATTATCAGTACCATTTGCATCTGTTACAGTTAATGAAATAGTTTGAGTTCCTACCGTATTAAATGTTACAGTATGTGGACCAATGGTATTAGCAGTACCTGGTGTTCCTCCTGGAAAAGTCCACGCATAGGTTGTTGCTCCTGATGTTGAACTCGTGTTAGTAAAGGTTATGTTGTTACCAACACAAACAGTTGTTGAAGAAGCATTAAAGTTAGCTATAGGGCCAGTAGTTATAGGGGCAGAAATTTCAATTTGATCTATCGAAAAAGGAGGATCACTAATTGGATTTACATTAGGATTAAATAAAATACCAAATCGTAATGTAGCTTGATTATCAAACGCAGCGTTTACAATGGATTGAGATGTCCAAACTGAAGCGACAGGAACATTTTGTGCTAAAGTCCATGTTGTTCCTCCATTTGTGCTAAAATATATTTCATTACCACCATTTGCACCTAAATAATAATAATTAAAAGAAACCCCAGTCAATCCAATTGTGCTAACATCATTAGTCATTTTTGCAAAATTAGTTCCAGTTATACCACAGGCTGTTGCAACTACTGAGTTATCAACGAAAACAGCATTAAAGGGAGCGGTCATGTCGTTATAATAAATATGTAAGTAGTTACTATTAGCGTTTCCTGTAATTAAGGCGTTTTGGTTGGGCGTTGCGGTTGCAGGAAATGAAAAAAAAGGTAAACATCCAGAATAGATTAATGGTACTTGACCTGGTGCGTAAACATTGTTTCTTATCCATTGATTGGCAGGTATAGTTTGAACCCCTATAGATCCTAAATCAGTTGAGTTTATTGTCCATGAAATTGGTAATGTTTCAAAATCTTCTGTATAAACCACTTGAGCATAAGTAATACTGGAAAAAAGGGCTAAAAGAAAAAAAGATAGATTTTTTATTAGATTGTTCATTTTTGGAAATTTTATTTTTAATAACATTATAATACCAAGTAAACTAAAAAATTAAGATTATTGTTTAATCATTTTAAACGTATTAGAAGAGTTTTCAGTAGTAATACTTACAAAATAAACACCTTTACTCCAAGCTGTTGCATCAATAATCAATTTATTGTTATTGATGATAGCATTGGTATAAATTATTCTTCCATCTATACCATAAATAGCTACTTGAGTGTTTTGGTTTCCATTGGCTAAATCTATAGCAAATTTTTCTTTTATTGGATTAGGATATATGTTTACTCCTGCTAAGCTCAGTTCAACAACACTTGTAATAATTACGTTTACGCAAGCAGATGTATCAACACAACCATTTAAGGATACTTCAACGGCATAATTTCCAGTTGTAGGTGGTGTAAAGTTTTGATTTGTTTCTCCTGCTATTGCTATGTTAAGATTATCACAATCTAACCATTGGTAAGTTGCTCCTGCCTGGTTGGCGGAAATAGTAGCTAAATTTAGTGATGTTGTGTTGACTATGTTATTAATGGTTAGTGTTTCTACTATTATAGAATCACAACCAAGAATTGTTTGAAAGAATGATGTATGTGTAGTATCGTTTTGTATAGAAGATATTTGAGATCCATCTGCAAAAATAAAAGATGAATTTTTACATACATTCTGATTGGTTGAATCTAAATAAGATTGGTTGAGTTTTAAACCCACAGTAAGAGATGGACAAAGGGAGCATGTTTGGAAGCCAATGTAAACAATGTCTTCAAGGCCATCATTATTGAAGTCGCCTGATTTAGCAATTCCCATAGACAATTGAGGAGCACCTGTTGCAGAGCTTGTTTGCGATGACGTAAAAGCTGTTCCAGTATTTGTTAGAATTTCTAGGGTGGTAGATCCGTTAAAAAGAGTGGTAGGTATTAAAATATCTTTTTTACCATCGTTGTTAAAATCTGCAACATCTATATTTCTAGGAGATTGAGTTGTTGGATAAAACACTGGTGCTTGAAAACTCCCAGTTCCATTGCCATAATATAGTGCTATATAATTAGAGTCTCTATTGCTTAACGCAAAATCCATATTACCATCACTATTAAAATCTTCTGCTACAGCTCCGTCAATAATTCCCCCTGTTATTCCTGGAATAATTACAGAAGTAGGAAGTGTGTCAGAACTTATTCCTTGGTGGTAAAAAACTTTATTTATATTACCGCTATTTTTAGAAAGTGATATTACATCATTAAAACCATCGTTGTTAAAATCTGCTGCAATAATATGGTTAGGCTGAATAGTAGTTACTGGTGAGATAGTAGGATTAGCAAAGGTTCCGTTTCCATTGTTTAATCGTATATAAACACTATAAGAAGGGGCGTTGCTGTTGGCTGTTAGAATGTCTATATACCCATCGTTGTTCATGTCTATTGCTTTAACAATTTGTGCCGTATTACTACTTTGTCCACTTAAGTAGGTTACAGGAGTATGAAAACTTCCGGTAGAATCGTTTATTAATACAGCAATTGTAGGGATATTGGTAGATGGGTTTTTTCCACTTAACACAATGTCTTTATGTCCGTCATTGTTTACATCTGCAACAACATGAGAACCTTCTTGTACAGTTGTAATTCCAGGTATGGCAGTGCTGTAATCTATAAAGGGAGAAGAAAATGTAGCGTTACCGTTCCCATAAATTATACTAATTGACTCGCCAGCTCCCATTAAAAAAGACAAGTCTAAATTGCCATCAGAATCAAAATCAGCAACTTTAATGTTGCTAGGTGAATTACTTACGAAAACATTAAAGGAAAACAGCGTAGTATCGTTTGTAAAACACTGTGCGTTAGTTTTATTATAGCTTATTAAAAAAATAGCAAAAATGCTAAATGATAGAAAGGTTTGTTTTTTCATAACGATAAGGTTTTTAACTGGTTCTTAATTCATAAATAGGCTAATAATTTCTTTTAAAATAATGCTAATAATAATAAATATTAAAAATAAGGTAACTAAAGAAACAATGTGTTTTTGAATAGTACTTACTTTTTTATTGGCATACAGGTTGTTATAAATTTTTGTGAGCATTTTATACGTTAATTTTTTATCACTTTATAGGTTTCGGTTTTATTATCTAAATCAATATTTAAGTAATAAAACCCTTTAGCTAATTCAATTAAATTAATGGTAAAGTTTCTTTGAGTTTGTTGTGGAATAATATTTTTTACTGTTTTACCTAACACATCAACTACCCTAATAGCACTTATTTTAATTTTATCTGATGAACTAATGTTAATTGTTTCAGTAAAAGGGTTTGGATAAATAGAAAGCGAAGGGTTGTTTTTGCCACAGACTATGGGTTGTATATCGAAATACTCAAATTGACCATTAAAATCGGTTTGTTTTAACCGATAATAGACAACTTCATTAGAAAAATAGTTATCTAAGTATGTATAATTAAGCTGAACACTACTATTGCCTGCTCCAGGAATTTTTGCAACTATTTCCCATTGCTGTAAATCTGGCGAACGTTCTATGGTAAAAAAGTCGTTATTTATTTCTGAAACGGTTGTCCAAAATAATTTTATTCCATTTTCCGTACAAACTACTTCAAAAGATAATAATTCAATAGGTAAGGGTGGATTACATGGTATGCTTGATGGTAGAAATATAGCATTATGCCCATCGTCTATTCCTCCTTGGTACACAGTAATTGGTGTTAGGCAACTAGCCTCAAGTAATAACTCGCTATCATGCCCATCGTCTATTCCTCCTTGGTACACAGTAATTGGTGTTGGGCAACTAGCTTCAAGTAATAACTCGCTATCATGCCCATCGTCTATTCCTCCTTGGTACACAGTAATTGGTGTTGGGCAACTAGCTTCAAGTAATAACTCGCTATCATGCCCATCGTCTGTTCCTCCTTGGTACACAGTAATTGGTGTTGGGCAAGCAACTGTTAACAGGCTAACTTGAGCATTACCATCACTAACACCCCCACCATACTGTGCATTAACCCTAAAAGTAAGGATAACTAAAACTATATATAACAACGTAAATTGTTTCATCTGTTTATATTTATTGTGTTAAATCAATCTCCCGATAGTTATCGGGGTGGTAGTCGCCTATAATCATTCTCCTGCAAGGTAAACTTTTTAGCCTAACTCGTTTCTTAGCTCCTATTTATGGCAATGATGTTCGTACTGCTCTAATTCCAGTACCCCATTGTCTTGATGTTGATGCACCCGAATTCTGATTGGATATTGTGGCGTTTATATATCCTGGAATACTTGGGTTATAAACGCTCGTAAAATGCCCTCCCCTGCTATTGAAACTAGTGGAGAAGGACAACCAATTTAAGGAAGGAATTGCATTATGTGGCGTAATAATTTCACCATCTCCATGCACAAAACGAGAAAAATTGGCCCTAGCATTTGTAAGAAGCGGCATTACAAATTCACTTACATTTCCTGATAAATCAGCAACTCCATAGTAAGAAGCACCTGCTTGTACACGTGTTGCCAGTGGAAATTGCCTAGCACCCACGCGGGTAAGACCAATAGTGGGACTAGAAACCCAATCATCAACTACACAAGGGCCGTCTCCCGAAGGGATGGTAAGCTCGTTTGCCTGAAAAGGGTTAGTAAAACCAACTTGTGGTGTTATAGTGGTGTTTCCCCAAGCATATTCAAAAGGAATTGGAACTAAGGGGCCACGAGCAGCTTTTTCATACTCCATTTCGCTCATAGGGCGTAAGCCAACCCAATCTATATAGAAAAGAATATCCTCAGCATTTATGAAGCCTACTGCACTATAACCCCCATCAGAGGCTTCGTTGAACACCTCGTTATCGTTAGCATCAACCCCAAAAATGATGGGTTCAAATGCAGGGAAAGTGGCAGGTGCTTTTATTACAAACCTGTTTGTTATAGTATTTATATTATTTATAAACTTAATAGGCCGATTAGTACTTGTTTGAATGAGGTTTGATTGAGTGCGTGCATCTTGCTCGTTACGACTGAGGCAATTCAAATAATCGACATATTGATTTTGAGAAACCTCATATTTCATTATCCAAAAAGCATCAAATCCTTTGGGAAAATTAGCTCCAACAGGTGTTGTAGAAGTATTTCCTAAAGCAGAGTTTACATACAAACCACCTGGTGTAGCAATAGGGATGGGTGCTTCGGAAGTAACCTGAAAAGGCACATTGGGTGGTGTTGCCGTGCTTTGAGCTGACAACATTGAAGCTTGATTATTTGCTCTGCCATCACCAACATAAAAGCTACCTTGCGGGATGTAAACCATTTCTATGGCAAATACTTTAATATCTACCCCGCTGCTGGGAGAAACGCCAGTTGTATCCCATTGCAAGGCTACATTAGTAAAGTTTACATTTCCTATGCCCATGTTGCCTGCATTGCGGTAAATAAAAACTCCCATACCTCTGTTAGAAGGTGTAGGCGTAAGTTGGGTAAAAGATTTGCCTATTTCTAATCCAGCACCAGCAGGCACAGTGTGTTTAGCGGCAACAGTATCTATAAAAGCATGCCTAAACCCAGACACAGACGCTGTTGCCCCTCCTTGAGATGCAGGGCGATCGATACAATAGCGCCATTTGATAAATACCCAAACACCATCGTGGTTATTAGGAGTTGTAAGGGTTGTGTTTGTTCGCCAAGAATTTTCCCAGCTTACATCAAAAGAAACAACACCAGTTGAGGAAAGTGCTACATTGCTAACTTGTACATTGTTTGCTTTTATGTTTCCCCAGCCATTAATGATTAGTACAAGACCAAAAAGAAGTGTTTTTTTCATAATAAAAAGATTAAATTAAATTAAACATCAAAATTAGGTTAATGCGTTGGCACAATTATTTATAAAACATAATAACTTAGTTTATTATTTTGTATTTTTGTACATTATAAAAATGTATAATCTTAATAATTAATATTTTAATATGATTATAAATTTATTTTTAGATGAACTTTTAGATGGGTTAACAGAGAAAGAATTGAATCAATTATCAAATACATCAATTAAAAGAATTAAAACTAACACTGCGTTAATAAAAACATATCGAACAACACAAAAAATACCATCAAAAGCCTTAATTCGAAAAAATCTGTATGAATACATTTTAAGTGCTCTATCCAAAAATTGTGAGGACGTATATTTAGAAATTTATTTAACTTCGGAATTTGCTAAGATTTATAAATTAATTTTTAAAGGAATTTTTTCTCACGCTCAAAAAAGGCTCGCTAAACTTACTTTGGTTATAGAGCAAATGAATATATTAGAATTTAAATTACAACTAAAGCACCTTCAATTTTTAATTTTAACCAGAAACACCTCTAATTTTAACCTTGAGCTTAGCACACAATTGATAAAAGAAATGGAGGAGATTAATGCCGAAGTTATACAAATATATAAAACAAAAAGTCAATTACTAAAGCTTAATGAAATTGTACAGCAAGATGGAGTTTCAGAAGACAAACTTAGAGTTTTTTATAAAGATTTGGAAATAATTGCTTCCAATTATAAAAACTCAAACTCCCTTAATAATATGTATTACAAAGGCTTGTTGTATGGGTTTTACTTAATTTATGTTAAAAAAGATATTGAGAAAGGTTGCACAGTATTTAAAGAGATATATGAAAAATTAAAAATAATTTTAGATTACAAATACAAATCTATTGAGCTTAATAGGTTATTAATATCCTCAGTTAATAATTATTTTTTACTATTGATAAAGCTTCAAAAAAAAGCAGATTTTTTTCAAGAATTTAGATTGTTCCAGAAGTATATTCCAAAAATTAATGATGATTATTCTATTTATTTTGCTTTTAAAATTAAGTTAGATTTTGTTATTGAAAACTTTATAGAAGAAGAGTTTGATTCTTTTTCATATAACTTTGTAAATCAATATAATAATTACAAAAAACACATTAAAATAGTGGATCAAATGATAGTAGAAAGAAAATTGGCATGGCTTTTTTTTTACTTAGGAGATTTAAAAAATGCCAATTACTATATCAGTTCTATTAGGCATTTATGTAGCAAAAACAAAAACAGAAAAGAATATCAATTAAACTATATTACACTCACTTTTTTGCTTTTTTTTAAAAAAAATAACACTACTAAGGCAGCACAGTTTTTAAGCAATTTACTTGAAGAGTTGCAGTCCTCTCTAAGCGTAGAGTTTATAATTCAACTAATTGAAAAAGTACTAAATAAAAATTATACTAAAAAAAGGCTTGTGTTTTTAAAATTTATCATAAAAAGATATAATTTACCCGTATCAGATTTTGAACTAAAATGCTTAAATCATATTGATTTAGATAGCTATTAAACTAATCCGTTTTTTACCAAATATTCGGCAATTTGTACTGCATTGGTAGCAGCTCCTTTTCTTAAATTATCAGCCACTATCCATAAGTTTATGGTGTTGGGTTGCGATTCATCTTTACGTATTCTTCCAACAAAAACCTCATCTTTATCTGCTGCATAAATAGGCATAGGGTAGGTGTTGGTGTCGGTATTATCTTGCAACACTACTCCTGAAGTTTCGTGTAAAATTTTTCTGATTTCATTAACATCAACATCGGTTTTAAACTCAATGTTTACACTTTCGGAATGACCTCCAACCACAGGCACACGAACAGCAGTAGCGGTAAGGCTAAAACTATCATCTTGCATAATTTTTTTGGGTTCTGTCATCAGTTTTATTTCTTCTTTGGTGTAACCGCTTTCGGTAAAAACATCGCAATGCGGCAAACAATTTTTATCTATCGGATAGGGATAAGCCATTTCGCCTTTAATTCCATTACGCTCATTGTTAAATTGCTCCACCGCTTTTACACCTGTTCCAGTAATAGATTGATAAGTAGAGATAATTACTCTTTTTATCCCATATTTTTGATGTAAAGGGTTTAACACCATTACCAATTGAATGGTAGAACAATTGGGATTAGCAATAATTTTATCTGCCTTAGTTAAAACGGAAGCATTAATTTCTGGCACCACCAATTTGTTATCAGGATTCATCCGCCAGGCAGAAGAATTATCAATTACAGTTGTTCCTACAGCAGCAAATTTTGAAGCCCATTCCAACGAAGTTTCTCCTCCAGCTGAAAAAATAGCAATAGCTGGCTTTGCAGCAACAGCGGCTTCTAAACTAATAATGGTATATTCCTTATTTTTATAAGCAATACTTTTTCCAACAGACTTTTCCGAAGCAACGGGAATAAGTTCCGTAATAGGAAAATTACGTTCTGCCAATACTTTTAACATTACATTACCAACTAAACCTGTGGCACCAACTAAAGCTAATTTCATCTCTACTAATTTAGGATTAAGATTATTTCAAAAATAAAAAACAAAAGTAAATTTTTTATTTCCTCTAAAATTTTTTAAATGTTCTAAATTTACTTTTTTTAAAGCAACCATTAACGTACTTTTAACGTCAAAACTTATTGGTAATAGTATCCTTAATTATTTCTACTTTTTAAATGAAAATTTTCATCAAATTTAATTTATTGATGATTTTAATACTAATTTCTTTTGGTATTAAAAGTCAAAATCCTTGTACATTAGCTAACTATGGTTCTACTTATATTCTTATGGCTACCGACTATCCATATTTCAGTGCTGGATCTGGAATTACAGTAAATGCAACTGCCCCTGGTGTTCCTACTCTTGGAAATTCTTCCTATACTTGTAATGGGCAGTCATTTGCAACAGCTTCACCAGCATGGTGGTTAAATACTGCTGCTCAAATAATTACCTTAACATTTAGTGCTCCAGTATCATCATTTTCTGTTGTCTTTAATGGCACAAATGCTGGTGAAGAATTTTATTTTAATTCAAATTGTGGGACTGTTTCTTTGTCAAATTTTTGCACTAATGGTTATACCGTTACAAATGGAGGTAACGGATTGCTTTATTCATTAACAGCCGCTTCAGGAAATATGGTAACGATTAATATTCCTGGAGGTGCTACAGTTTTTACTTTAACTCATAATGGAGTAGGCTCTGGTTCAAGAATTGCTTTATTAGATTGTTTTGTTCCAGCAACAGGTGGTGGAAGTACAGTAATAAATCAACCTGCTAATATTACTGTTTGCAATGGATCTTCTGTCCCTGCTTCTAGTTTCTCCTCAACACCGGCTGGAGCTACATTTACGTGGACAAACTCCAATACAGCTATTGGATTAGCTGCTTCAGGCACAGGTAACACACCTGCTTTTACGGCTACCAATACTTCTAGTTCTCCTATTACTTCAACTGTTACTGTATCTTCTCCTTCGAGCGGTTGTAGTGGAGCTCCCACTCCTGTTTCTTACACCATCACTGTTAATCCTACGCCTGTTGTTAATGCAATTACCAACATTACTGTTTGCAATGGTGCTTCTGTTCCTGCTTCGGTTTTTGCTTCTACTCCTGCTGGGGCTACATTTACGTGGACGAACTCCAATACTGCTATTGGGTTGGCTGCTTCTGGTACTGGGAATACTCCTGCTTTTACGGCAACCAATACTTCAGGTTCTCCTATTACGGCTACTGTTTCGGTTACGCCTACCTTGAGTGGTTGTGTGGGTACGCCTGTTTCTTACACCATTACTGTTAATCCTACACCTGTTGTTAATGCGATTACCAACATTACTGTTTGCAATGGTGCTTCTGTTCCTGCTTCGG
>JAHYJH010000199.1 GCA_019429185.1 Vicingaceae bacterium | reverse complement strand
AATTATTGTTTCAATATATGGTTTATTATCTATCATTTAAGTAACTTTAATTATTTTGCAAAGATACATTTTTTTTATTTTTTTTTTGAGTAATTAGTTTATTTATTTTAGAATGTTCGTTTTTTTAACTTGCCGCTAACGAAGCGTAACCACACGCAGTGCAAGGGTTTGAAAAAAACATGTTTTAACTTTGCACGAAAATTTATTTTTTTCTGATGCTCAAAATCTTCGCAACTGCTTGCATTGTCGTGTGTTACATGTTGAACGAAACCATTCAAGGAGCTAAAGTAATAACTTTTTACTATATTACGAATTATTTCACTTAAATCTTTTGAATATGGCAAAAAATGTTATTACCGAAGCTTCGAGCAAAATTAATCAATTTTCTGAAATAAATGAAAATTTTGTTAAAAAATTAACACTAAAAGGTGTAACAGAAAAAACAATTTATGTTTACACCAGAAATATTGCTCAAATTTCATTATTTTTTAATGAAAACCCGTTATGCTTAAAGGAGAAGCAATTAAACGACTATCTGTATCATCTAAAAACCACACGCACAGGCGAAACGGCTTTTAAACATGCGATTTATTCGTTAAGGTCATTGTTTGAGCTTAGCGGGAAAAAAGCACTTAAAACCAAACTACCGTCTATTCCTCAAAAAGAGCGACTTCCAATAGTTTTATCTTCAAATGAATGTAAAAAACTTATCTTGACTCCGAAAAAAATGCGTGATAGATTTCTAATTGCATTTATGTATTCTGCCGGCTTAAGAATTAATGAAGTTTCAAGGCTTAAGATTCAAGATATTGACATTGAAAGAATGCAAATTCACGTAGTACAAGGCAAAGGGAATAAAGATAGATATGTTCCTTTGAGTAAATATATTGCACAAAGTTTTGATAAATACTTAACCTTATATAAACCTAACGAATTTTTATTTAATTCGTGTAACGGAAAAAATTTTTCTATTAGAGGTATTCAAAGAATATTTCGTGAGGCATTAAAATTAAGTGAAATAAAAAAAAACGCAACATCGCATACTCTCAGACATTCGTACGCAACACATTTATTGGAAAATGGAACAGATTTATTGACAATACAAAATGTTTTAGGTCATAAAAATATAGCTGCTACAATGGTTTATTTGCATGTATCAAAACCATTACCATCAACTTTTAAAAATCCGTTAGATATCATTTTTAATAAACACTAATGGTTTTTGGAGAAATTATAAAAAAATACAAGAAGGATGTTTTTCCGAAAATCGGTTTTCATCAGCAAAATATTCTGAGAAAAATTGAAAAATGTCGAACACCAGAGCTTGGCGGACATCTTTACATATGTGATGAATGTAACTCTACTCTTATGTTACATAATTCGTGTAGTAATAGAAATTGTCCGGTTTGTCAGGGGAATAAACGAAAAAAGTGGATAAAAAAACAATGTGAAAACCTTGTAAATGTTCCGTATTTTCATGTTGTTTTTACTGTGCCAGACATTCTTAACAATATTTTTATCAGATATCAAGAGGATTTTTATAATATTTTATTTCATTCGGCATGGGAAACGCTCAAATTGTTTTTCAAAAAAGATAAATCGCTTTCCGGCAAAGGCGGAATGTTGTGTATATTACATACTTGGGGGCAAAATTTATCATTTCATCCTCATTTGCATTGTTTAGTGCCTGCAGCGGGAATATCGGAAAACGGTGATTTAAAACTTATTAGAGGAAAAGATAAATTTCTTTTTAATGTTAAAAATCTTGGAAAAGTTTTTAGAGCAAAATTTGCAGAAAAAATCACAAAATTGGAGAAACAAACAAATTTTATTTTTCCTTCAATAATTAGAAAATTAATGTTTGAAAAAAATTGGGTTGTATATGCTCAAAAACCATTTTCTACACCAGAAAATGTAGTTAGATATATTGGCATGTACTCCCACAGAGTAGCAATTTCAGCGAATAGAATTTTAGAAGAGAAAAATGGTGAGGTGAAATTTAATTATAAAGATTATAAAGATGGAGGAACCGTTAAAATAGCAACATTAAAATCCGAAGAATTTCTAAGACGTTTTGCAATGCATATTTTACCTTTTAAATTTATGAAAATACGTTACTTCGGTTATTTCAACAATCGTTGCAAAAAAGAATTTTTGCAAAAAGCAAAAGATTCGGTAGGATTATACTTTAATCATGAAGAAATTAATACAGATACTAACGAAAATAGCGAAATATTAAATCTTGATTATGAATTAGATGACCAAGAAATTGTTGAAAAGAAGCATTCTCACGTTTGCAAGAATTGTAACAAAGGAAAATTAAATAAATTTATTAGTTTTTCTAAAGAGCAATTTAGAGCCGGATTACTTGTAATAGATTGTAAAACGGGCGAAATTATATACAAAAGTAGAGATGGTCCAAGTGAGAATTTTTTTATTTGTAAGATTTCAATGTAATAAAAATATCTGTGAAAAGCGGACTGATAAAATTATATCTATTCATGTAAAGTAAACTTTAAAACTATAAATTTTTATCTAAAACTATGAAAGAAATATTTGAAGAAGTAAAAAAAAAAACTAAAAATACGTTATATAAAAATGAAAACAAATCACAAATTAGAACTAAAAAAACCAAACACCCATGTATGAGGAAAATTGACTTTTGTGGTTGAATTGGTATCGTTCAACATAGCCTTCAGAGCAAAAAAAGTTTATAATAAGGTGTGGCTTCGCCACTTTATTTTTTATCTTTTTTTGCTCCAAAGGCTTAGATATTATAGCCATTTTTATCTGTATTTCAATAAATTATACAAATATTTCTTCTGCCTTTTCCATTAAATTCCAATAATCAATTAACCATTTTTCAATTAGTTCAACTTCATGTTTTTCTAAACCGGCACTGATTGCTATTTCATTTATACGATTTTTCTCTGCATCTGTGTATTTTTCATCAAGATATGCAAGAGCAATACAATCACGAATTAATAGTTTTT
>JAHYJH010000051.1 GCA_019429185.1 Vicingaceae bacterium | reverse complement strand
ACACCACCCTAAAAATAAAAAAACAACCTTTTACAAAAAAATCCGTAGTACACAAACTGGAAATTAAAAATTACCAATATGCTTTAAATAAAGGAAGTTCGGGTTAATTAGCTGCAACTTGGGTTAAACACAAATTGACATAAAAAATTACTACATACATACTAATGTGGCTAAGGGTCTATAATGAAATAAAGTGTACAGAATAGGCGAAGTTATTTTGTTTGCTAATAAGACAAAAAACACAGACATAGCAACGCTATGGCGAGTATTTTCAACGCAATTAGCGAGCAAAAGAGCAAGGCTAAATGTATAGTTTATTTCATTACAGACCCTAAAGCCAAATGAGTTGATTACGATTTATTACCCCGACCTTAAGGTCGGGGCTATTAAAATCAAATAACAAAAGGGCTTTAGCCACATTATATTATTGCCTTTGTTTGTGTCATCACAAACAAAAAAATCGTTTGTGATGACACAAACGATGGCACAGAATATTCACTCTAAATCCTGTAATACCGATAAAATTAATAATTTTTTTACTTTCTGCAATCTAAAAAAGGGTATTTTCTTGCAGACACTATTTATGTGGTAAAGCAACTACTTTATAAACAGACTTCAATTACCCTCCAGCAAAAGGAGGCAACAAAGCAATTTCATCATTTTCGTTCAACAATAAGAAGTCATCTGCCAAGGTCTGATTCACAGCAATTTTGTAATTTATTTCTTTCAAAGCTGGGTATTTATTACAAAGTAACTTATTCAAATCTTCAACAGAAAGTGAGTCATTTCCTGCATTAAGCATTTCTTTGGTTATAGCTGTTTTTTCGGCTATCATACCAAAATAATTAAGATGTAGATTCATGTTGTAGTATTTTTTATATCGATTGGAGTATTTATATTCATAAAATTAAAATCAGCAAATAAAGCTGCGTCCACAATATTTAATTTCATTTTTTCTATTGCCAATTTCACTTTTAATTGTTGGTGTTTCAACTCATTTTTAAAAACAGGCAAACAGGCTTGCGTATAAACACCAATTAATGGATGTAACCTATCCTTTTTTTGAGGAATTGTAACATCAAAATTGCTACTTTGTTCCATTAAAAAAGTGATAAGTGCTGCACTCACATAAGGCACATCGCAACTCAACACTATGTTTTGGTGTGTTTTTGAATGAACTAATCCTGTGTAAATCCCTGCTAAAGGTCCCGATTCTTTAATCCTATCTTCAAAAACAGGAAATCCAAACTGAGTGTATTCCATTTGATTGGAAACAATAATAATGTTATTAGAAATAACACGAACAGCATCAATAATATGCTGAATCATAGGTTTTTCATTTATCAACAACAATCCTTTGTCAGCACCCATTCGGCTACTTTTACCTCCTGCCAATAAAATTACGGTTATCTTATTTTTTGCCAATGTCATAAAGTAATGCTATTTATGCCCACCTTTTTTACAACAAGTAGGTAATTTTTGATACGCATCAGGATTTGCCAAAACCTCATCAGCATCATAACCAACATCACTTACCGCTTTTTTAATTTTTTCTGGCGATGTTTTTTTAGGACTGTACTCCACTGTTAAAATTGCTGTTTCTACATCTAAGTTCGATTTTTTAACTCCTTTTTCATACGCCATTGTTTTTTCTATCCTTTCTTTGCACTGATCACATTGTGCCGAAGTTTTTATTTCAATTGTTTCTATTTTTTTAACTTCTTGCGAAAACACAACAGTACTCATTGTTAGTGTTGCTAAAAGAAAAAGTGTTTTTAGTGAATTTTTCATGTTATTTGATTTTTGTTATTAGCCCCACCCAACCTCCCCAAAGGGGAGGAGTTTCCATCTCGCAAAGCCATTGTTTTTTGTTTTTTGTTTTTATTTAATTTTAAAACGAAATCCTATATAAACCATACTGCCATTAACTGGACCCCAAATCATTGATGCATCAAACTCCGAACCAAATGGATTTTGAGCCGACACAATAGGCGATGATTGTTTATAATTGGTAATATTTTCAGCACCCAAATATATTTCATAATGTTTAAAAGTCCTAGTAATTTGAGCATTTAATGTCGCAAAAGCATCAGATGTTGATGCAAGTTGATTTTCAGGAAGATTATCTGCCGTAGAAGGTAATCTACTTGTTCCAAACCCTTGTAATGTTGCATCAAATTTCCATTTGTCAAATTTAGTAAAATAAGCTACATTAAGCAAAATACGATGTTTTGGCACAAGGGGCTTTTCTTTTAACCCATCTTGGTAGTCCGTTTTAATGCCATACCATTTATACGCTCCTTTAAACTCCAGTTGCTTTGTGATTTGTATAAAATATTCTGCCTGAAAACTATGAGAATAGGATTTTCCTTGCAGATTATAGAAACTAACCGCTCTAGGGTTTTCAATATCCACCACCACTTGATTTTCAAAATCTGTATAAAAATAGTCAATATCAACGGACATTTCTTTATTAAAAAGATGAAAATTATGCGTTAAACTAGAGCCATAATTCCAAGCCACTTCGGGCAATAAATTTTGATTTACAACCACCACCCTGGCACTTGACATAACAGCAGCATTTTCAATAAAAGGATTTGCCGTGCGATAACCTCTTCCAACAGAAAACCGTAATGCAGACTTATCTGTAAAATTATATTTATAATGAAATCTTGGTGTAATAAAGTCTCCAAATAAATTATGGTAATCATACCTTAATCCCATTACCAATGATGATTTCTTTTTTTCTAAGTGATACTCCGTAAAAACGCCAGGAACCACTTCTTCCCTACCAAAAAGAGAATCATTATAGTTATTCTCATAATTATCATACACTAAACTTGCTCCTGCACGAATGGTGTTGAATGTATTCCCAATAATAGTCTGATAAATAGAATTGAAATAACCACTTTTTTGAGTTGAATTAAATGTTTTTAATCCATAAGTAGATTGATGTTCATGATACTTGGAACTAGTAATAAATCCTATACTTTTATATGGTTTAGAAGGAAACAAAATACCATTTTTCGTAAAAATTTCAGCTTGTTTTGTTTGTACATTAATTTTAAAAGGGTTTGCAATTTCATTGCTCAATATTTGTCCAGCATATAAGTCTTCGTAAACTCCCCTAAAACCAAATTGTGCAATATGCTTTTTTCCTGAATATTTCCAGCGATTCAGAAAATTATATTGCGTTTTAAAAGGCATATCCAAAAATGTATCATCATTATGGTCTAATTCCCACGATTGATTACTAATATGTGCAAATTGAGCCGTACTCCATTTAGCATTTAATTTTTGAGCCGCTTGTATATTAAGTTCAGCTCTGGAAAATTGATTGAGGTATCCATTAATAAAAAGTTTATCAGCCACATCTGGTTTTTGAAGTTCAATATTAATTTGCCCTGTAATGGATTCATAACCATTAACAACCGAACCAGCTCCTTTTTTAATTTGTATGGAATTTGCCCATGTTCCAGGCACAAAAGTTAATCCATAAGCAGAGGATAATCCTCTAACAAAAGGTATGTTTTCAATTTGTATTTGAGTATAAAACCCGTCTAATCCAAGCATTTGAATTTTTTTAGTTCCCGAAACGGCATCCGTAAAATTAACATCAACAGAAGCGTTTGTTTCAAAACTTTCAGAAATATTACAGCAAGCTGCTTTGCCCAACTCTTTTTCCGACAATGTTTCAATATGAATGGGTGAAACCAAACTCACTGCACTACTTTTGTTGCGTTCAACAACTTCAAAAGTGGCTAAATTGATGGTTGGAGACAAACTTATTGTAATATTATTTTTATAACCAACAAAAAGTAGTGAATCAGATTGATAACCAACATAACTAACAATTAATGTTGTTGGATATGTTGTTGGTGTTTCTATTTCAAAATAGCCGTTTTCATTGGTAATAGTTCCTAATGAGGTATTCTTCCAATAAACAGTTGCTCCTGGTAGTGATTGTTTTGTTTTGCTTTCTTTGGATTCTAATTCATAAACCTTACCTGTAATTTTTTGAGCATAACCCCATTTTACAAGTAACATTATCAATAAAAAACAGTATGTTATTTTTGATTTCATTTTAATAGTTTTTAGTGAATAAAATAATTCATTTTGCTAAAACAATAAATTGTTTTAGCAACTTCACTAAATACTACAGTCTGAAAATTTGAATGAATTTTAATAAATCAGTTCCACTAAGTGGAGGAGATGAGTTGGTATAAAAATTTATTAAATGAGTAGCAACAAAAGTTCTAAAACCATTATTTACATACATTTCTATAATGCTGACAATGTCATTAATGCTACTTTGAGGTGTTTTAACCAAAG
Source organism: Vicingaceae bacterium (assembly GCA_019429185.1). Taxonomy (GTDB): domain Bacteria; phylum Bacteroidota; class Bacteroidia; order Flavobacteriales_E; family Vicingaceae; genus BRH-c54. The sequence goes on along the minus strand of JAHYJH010000051.1, from coordinate 18,463 downwards.
TGTTGTAATCATAATTGAGTGTAATTTTATCAAAATCGCAACACCTACCCTGAATAGAATTCTCTCCTTCAGTAAGACTACAATCTTCCATTTCTTGCAAGCTATACACCACATTTCCGCTCAAAAAACAGGTCATTTTAGTAACACTCATATTGGTAGTAGCAACCAACACCAACAGCATCAATAGATAAGAAGTAATATGTTTTAAAATAGTTTTCATAAATCAATAATCAAAATTAAATAAAAATCTCAACTTTTATTTAAAAAAATATCATTTTAATAACTTTTATGAAATTTGAAACAATTAAGCATCTTTGAAAAAGGTTTATTATTATTAATTTTAAAATTAAAAATATCAAATAATATTTTTTAACTTTGAAGCTACATTAACATTAAAATGTTTTTTTATTATGGAACCAAAGAAAAACCCAAATGCAGACCTTGAAAAACTTAGAAGCACTGTTCTCTTAGGAGGATTAGTTGTTTCATTGTTAATTGTTTTTGCAATGATTAATTTTAAATTTTATGATGTGCAAGCATCTGAATTAGGTCAATTAGTTGTGGAACAAGTGGAAGAAGAAATTATTCCAATCACCGAACAAAATACGCCACCGCCACCACCACCGCCACCACCTGCTGCACCAGAAATATTAGAAATTGTTGAAGATGATGTGGAAATTGAACAAGAAATTGAAATTGACACCGAAGCCGATGCTGAAACTGTTGTTGAAACTTTTGAAGTAGTTGAAGAAGTGGTTGAAGAAGAAATTTTTACTATTGTGGAAGACATGCCCACGTTTCCAGGCGGAGATGCTGCTATGTATAAATATTTACTCGAAAACACAAAGTACCCACCTGCTGCGAAAGCAAATGGAATTTCGGGTAAGGTTTATGTTAATTTTACCGTAGCCAAAGATGGTTCTATTACCGATGTTAAAATACTTAGAGGAGTTCATGATCTCTTAGATAAAGAAGCACTTAGAGTGGTAAAATCTTTTCCAAAATGGAAGCCAGGAAAACAAAGAGGTAAAGCCGTTAAAGTATCTTACAATATGCCAATTACCTTTGTGTTAAATTAATTAGAGTCTGTCTGTAAAGTCCAACTTCTTCGTTATTCTCGTTTTAAAAACCAGTCATTTACAAAAGTAAACTCCTGATTTTCAAAACTTCGAAAGCCTCGAATTTGAACTTTACAGTTCAACCTCTCGACTTTATGGACAGACTCTAATTAAATGAAATAGCTACGTGCAAAAGCACACAACCTTTGATGAAGATAACATGGCGAAACGCAAGTTCGTGAATACACTTAAAAAAAATTAATAAGGAATGAACAATTCCATAGACATATAAAAAACAACCGAGTGAAACGAGTTCATGAGTACATTAATTAACAATAAAAAAGAACGAGTAATAAATATCTACATATGAAAACCATACAACAATTCTTTTTAGTGATGCTGCTTACTTTTGTAGGCAGCATTTCTTTTGCTCAAGAAATTGAAGTAAAAGAAGAACCTCTCGAAGAAGATATTTTTATATTAGTAGAACAAATGCCCGAATTTCCTGGTGGACAAGAAGCGATGTTTAAATTCTTAGCTAAAAACATTATTTACCCTAAGGAAGCAAAAGAAAAAGGGATTGAAGGAAAAGTATATGTGAATTTCACAGTAAATGAAGATGGTTCTATTGGTAATGTAAAAGTAATTAGAGGTGTTCATCCTTTATTAGATAATGAATCTGTTCGTGTGGTAAAGTCATTTCCTAAATGGACTCCAGGCAAACAAAAAGGGAAACTTGTTAGAGTGAGTTACAATCTACCTATTACTTTTAGAATGAGCAATACTGAAGATAAAAAGGAAAAATTAAAGGAAAAGAATTAAATTTGAGTTTTTGTTTGTTGCTCAGTAGTTGGTAATAAGGAATTAAATACTAAACAGATAAATTTGTATCTTTGATAAAAGCTAAATACGATGGATTTACAAACAAGAAAATTAGAATTAATCAAAGAATTTTTAAAAATTCAAAGCGAAGATATTATTGCTATAATTGAAAAAATTCTGAAGAAAGAAAACATAAAATCCGAACAAGAGGACTTTAATCCTATGACACTTGAAGAATTTAATTCTCGAATAGATGAATCTATGGAGGACTCAAAAAATGGACGATTAATAGAAGCAAGTGACTTAAAAGCCAAAATTGATAAATGGAATTAAAGATATTTTGGACTGACTTTTCTCTAAAAGAGCTGGAAAAAATTTATAAATATTTTCGTGAAAGAGCTGGAGTTCGGATTGCTAAAAAAATTGTTGATGGTATTTATAAAGAAACCCTAAAACTGAAAAAACAATCTAAAATTGGACAAAAAGAAGGACTTTTAAAAAATCGAAAAGAAGAATTTAGATATTTAGTGTTTAAAAGTTACAAAATTATTTATTGGATAAATTACGAGAAAAAACAAGTTGAAATAAACGATATTTTTGACACAAGACAAAATCCAATCAAAATTAAACGAAATAAATAAAAAATCAGTTATCAACAATGTATAGCTTATGGCAGGAAAATGCTAAGGAATAGGTATTAAGACTTTGTGGCAAATTCTCACCATTTTTTCATTAGTACCCGAACAATAACAAATTTTTTAACTATCAAACACCTCGACCAAAAATCAAGGTGTTTTTTTTATCTTTACCGAAAAAAAGAAAATGGCTGAACAAAAAAAACTATTCTTACTCGATGCTTTTGCACTAATTTACAGAGCTTACTTCGCTTTTGGCAATAATCAACGCTACAATTCTAAAGGATTAAACACTTCTGCCATGCTAGGCTTTACCAATACCTTATTAGAAGTGCTAGAAAAACAAAAACCCACGCACATTGCTGTAGTTTTTGATGCTCCTGCAGTAACCAACAGAGAATTAGAATTTTCTGACTACAAAGCAGGAAGACATGAAATGCCCGAAGACATTAGAGCAGCACTGCCCTACATCAAACAAATTATTGAAGCCTTTAAAATACCAATGCTATTAAAAAATGGCTTTGAAGCCGATGATGTAATTGGCACCATTGCCAAAGATGCCGAAAAAGAAGGCTTCATTACCTACATGATGACTCCCGACAAAGATTTTGGTCAATTGGTTTCCGAAAAATCATTTATATACAAACCTGCGGCTTATGGAAAACCTGCTCAAGTTATGGGTGTCAAAGAAGTTTGCGAAAAATTTGAAGTAGAAAATCCATTGCAAGTAATTGATATCTTAGGACTTTGGGGTGATGCTGTGGACAATATTCCTGGAATACCTGGAATTGGCGAAAAAACAGCGAAACTGCTCATTAAACAATATGGCAGTGTAGAAAATCTAATTGCCCATGCCGAAGACTTAAAAGGAAAACAAAAAGAAAATGTAATCAATTTTGCTGAGCAAGGGTTACTTTCTAAAAGATTAGCAACCATTATTGTTGATGTTCCATTAGAATATAATTTTGATGATTTGTTGGTAGAACAACCTGATGAAGAAAAAATTACCAATCTTTTTGCCGAATTAGAATTTAGAAACCTTGCCAAACGTATTTTAGGGAAAGAAATACAAATTCAACCCGCAGCAAAAAGCCAAATTGGTGCTCAAATGGATTTGTTTGGAAACAACGAACAACAAACAGAAAACAGTGTTAGCACTTCAATAGATAGTGCTGAAAATACTGTTTCCGAACTCAAAAATATAACCAATACCAACCATACGTATCATTTTGTTAATGATAAATCGAAAAGAGCAGCATTAATCGAAAAACTTAATGTACAAAAATCATTTTGTTTTGATACCGAAACTACGAGTATTAATGCATTAGAATCTGAAATAGTTGGTTTATCTATTGCTTTTAAACCCTTTGAAGCTTATTACATTCCTTTCCCTAAAAATCAAGAAGAAACGCTTCAAATTTTAAATGAATTTAAACCCTTATTCGAAAATAAAAACATCGAAAAAGTAGGACAGAACATCAAGTACGACATGAATGTACTGAGCAATTATGGTATTTATATTAAAGGACAATTATTTGATACCATGGTGGCTCACTTTTTAATTCAACCCGACATGCGACACAATATGGATTTGTTGGCAGAAACCTATTTAGGTTATAAAACCGTTTCCATAGAAACACTCATAGGGAAAAAAGGGAAAAACCAAGGCAATATGCGTGATATTGAGCCTGAAAAATTAGTAGATTATGCTTGTGAAGATGCTGATATAACGCTTCAACTAAAAAATGAGTTGGAAACAAAAATGAATCCCACACTAAAAAAATTACTTTTAGAGATAGAAATGCCTTTAATTCCTGTGTTGGCAGCCATGGAACAAGAAGGAATTAAGTTAGATGTAGAAGCCCTTTACCTATTTTCTAAAGAACTACATATTTTAATTTTAGAGTTAGAAAAAAAGATTTTAGAATTGGCAGGTACCAAATTTAACATTGATTCACCCAAACAATTAGGCGAGATTTTATTTGATGTTTTGAAAATTACAGATAAAGCAAAGAAAACCAAAACAGGACAATACCAAACCAACGAAGATATTTTGTCTAAAATGGTGCACCTGCACGAAATTATTCCTCTTATTTTAGAATATCGAACATTAAAAAAATTAAAATCAACGTATGTAGATGCTCTGCCCGAATTGGTAAACAAAAAAACAAACAGGCTACATACAAGTTATATGCAAACTGTGGCGTCAACTGGTAGGTTAAGTTCAAATAATCCGAACTTGCAAAATATTCCCATCCGAAGTGAAAAAGGCAGGGAAATTAGAAAAGCATTTATTCCAAAAAACAAAGATTACACACTTTTAGCTGCCGATTATTCTCAAATAGAGCTTCGTATTATTGCTGCACTAAGTGGCGATGAAAATATGCAGCAAGCATTCAAAAACAAAGAAGACATTCACGCTGCAACCGCAGCAAAAGTGTTTAATGTTCCGTTAGACAAAGTGGATAGAGATATGCGTAGCAAAGCCAAAGCGGTTAACTTTGGAATTATTTATGGCGTTTCGGCATTTGGACTTTCACAAAACCTCAACATTTCAAGAACTGAAGCCAAAGAAATTATAGATACCTATTTTGCTCAATATCCAAAAGTAAAATCTTATATGGAAAACAACATTGCTTTTGCCAAAGAAAATGGGTACGTAGAAACCATTATGCAACGCAGAAGAGTGCTGAAAGACATTACATCTAACAACCCAATTGTGCGAGGACATGCCGAACGCAACGCAGTAAATGCCCCAATTCAAGGTTCAGCTGCCGATGTTATTAAAATTGCCATGATAAATATTTTTGATGCTTTTGAGAAAAATCAACTCCATTCAAAAATGTTATTACAAGTGCATGATGAGCTTATTTTTGATGTTTATAAACCCGAATTGGAGATAGTAAAAGCCATTGTGAAAGAGAATATGGAACATGCAGTCGAATTAGCCGTCCCATTAGATGTTGAAATGAACAACGCAGACAATTGGTTGGCGGCACATTAAAAAAACAAATTTTGTATATGTCAATATTTTTTTTATCTTTGTTAGAAATGACACATATCTAACAACTTAAAGTTATGAAGTCCTATTTACATATTATACATATTATTTATGCTTTTTGGTGTTTGATATTTGTTTTATCTTGCACAAACAACCAAGCCCCTACAATTGAAAACATAGAACAAATCGATATTAAAACAGAAGCTAGGCTAGAAGCAACAACTAATATTTTAGCAACAATTCCTCTTCCATTAGAAGCCGCTGAACTTTTTAAGAATGAAGGTGTTATTTATGACAAAAACTATCTCAACGCACTGGATAATGTTATCAACTATACAACAAACACTCAAAAAGCATTAAACTTTGGTGTTTATGGTGTTGATTTAAGTTACGCAACCATGTTTGATCAAACACAGGCGTGTATGCAGTATATTAATTGTTCTAAAAAAATAGCCGAAGAGTTAGGTTTAACAACTATTTTTGATGCAGAAACCATTGAAAGAATTGAAAACAACATAGAAAACAAAGATTCTATTTTAAGCATTGCAGAACAAAGTTATAGACAAGCCGATAGTTATCTAAAAAATTCTCAACAAGATGAATTAGCAGCATTGATAATGGCTGGAGGTTGGATAGAAGGGTTGTATTTAGGTACGCGCCAAGCAACAAAAAATACTGAAAATAGCCAAATCAACCAAAAAATAAACTATCAAAAAAAATCATTAAAAGCCTTAATCAATTTATTGGAAAGCTTTAAAAATGAAAACATTGCTTTTCTTATCAATCAACTAAAACAATTAGATGAGCTATTCATTATTCATAATCAAGAAGATTTTATTGTGATTAGTAAGAAAGCTGAAACAATTAGAAATCAAATTATTAACTAAACCTAACAACATTATGAAAACAATCCTTACAATTGCAACCGCATTTATTTTATCATTAACGCTAAGTGTTAATGCACAATCAACTACTTCTAAAAAAGCTACAAAGAATAACGAAATTAATCATCAACGCTCTGAAAATGAAAAACTAAAAGCAAAAACAGAGAAAGAAACTGTTGAAAAAAATATTCTAACAATGATTGCAGAAATTAAGACCGAAGAAAAAAAGCTAGAAGAAATAAAAGCACAACAAACTAATTCTTCTACAGATGCTAAAGTTGATGAAGCTATCAAAAACAAAGAGAATGAAATTATGAAAATGACCGAAAAGCTCATAAAAGAAAATGATAGATTAAAAAAACTCAACGAAATTATTTCAGAAAACAACTAAGAAATTCATTCTAAATCAATGCGTAAAAAAACAGATACAACTAAAGCACCAAAACCAATGGGGCTTTACCCTTATACGAAAAAAGCAGGAAATTTACTTTTCCTCTCGGGTGTTGGTCCAAGAGCCGCTGGTTCTGGAAGTGAAGAAGCTAATATTCCTGGTTTGCGTTACGATAAAAATGGAAATTATGATACGTTTGATTTTGAAGCACAATGTCGTTCTGTTTTTGAAAATGTGCAACTTATTTTAGAAGAAGCTGGTGCAACGTGGAACGATTTGGTTGATGTTACTGTTTTTTTAACCGACATGAAACGAGATTTTAAAACCTATAATAAGGTTTATGCTGAATACTTTAAAGAAAATCAACCTTGTAGAACTACTGTTGAAGTAGGCTCTCTTCCTTCTCCTATTGCCATTGAGTTGAAGTGTATTGCTTATTTGAAATAGGGGTTAACTCTAAAAAACTAATTTTGTTCAGAATAACATAAAACAAGCATAGTATTAAATAGTACCTGCAAGAAAACTACCTTTTTTAACGTCTTTGAAAAGAATTAAGCGAAGCGAATCACGATTACAAAAAAAACAATAGAAAATAATGAGTAAACTTCCAAAGACGAGGCTTTCGATATTTTTGATTCTAAGGAACTGACGAACGAAGCAAGGGCAGAGGCAAAGATTTCTTTGACTATGCCTTGCAAGGAGGAAGAAGGCGAAGCCAGTTTTACTTGTGTAAATGACTGATTTAAAAAACGAGAATAACGAAGAACTAAGCGAAGCGAACTCATGAACCGAACAAAGTGAGCTCACTCACACTTATAAAAAAAATAAGCAAAAGTGAGTAATACCTATAAAAAAAATAAACAACAATGAGTAAAACCTTTATAAAACAATAAAAATGTTGAATAAATCGGACATTATGGACAAACTCTAAATAGAATTAAGCCCAATTTACGAATGAATTTCATACAAACTTTATAAACTCAACACTTATGCTAATTTACAATGTAACTATCAATATAGACGAAGCTGTTCATCAAGATTGGCTTCATTGGATGAAAACCATTCATATTCCTGATGTGATGAATACAGGATGTTTTAAAGAAAATAGAATATGTAAAGTATTAAGTACACAAGAAGATGAAGTTGGGCATACCTATGCTGTTCAGTATTTTTGTACAACCAAAGAAATGTTAGATGTGTATCAAAAAGAACACGCACCAACATTACAAAAAGCTCATTTAGAGCGTTATGATGGTAAATTTGTTGCTTTCAGAACTTTATTGGAAGAAGTTTAAGTCTAAAATGGAAAAAACACTGGAATTAAAAAAGTTGCTAATATCCAAAATAGAATATTGAGTGCTGTTCCTACTTTTATAAAATCCATAAACTTATAGTTTCCTGCACTATAAACCATAGCATTGGTTTGATAACCCACAGGAGTCATGAAACTTGCCGAAGCAGCAAAAGTGATTGCCATTAAAAAAGGTGTAGGATTTAATCCTAAATTATGTGCTGTGGCAATAGCAATTGGAGCCAATAATGCAGCTGTAGCATTATTCGACATAATTTCGGTTAATATAGAAGTAACCAAATACAAGCCTGAAACAATAGCTATTGGTCCCCATTTACCTAAATTAGCTACAATGTTGCTTGCAATAAGTACATCAAGTTGTGTATTTTTCATCGCAACACCTAAACTCAACGCTCCCACCAATAAAAAAATAATCTTCCAATTAATGGCTTCGTAGGTTTCTTTCATGGTTAAACATTTAAGCAAAACCAATAAAACAACACCAGCAATTGTCCCAACCATAATATCGAGTAGCTCAAAAGTTGCCAAACCAACTATAGTAAGAAGAACAGAAATAACAATAAAAAATTTCTTTTTATTAAAATCCAGCAACGTATCTTCGGAAATCAATACAAATGGGTTATTTTGCTCATTTTCTAGCTTTTTTATTTCTTTGATGTAGTGATTTTTCACTTCCGCTAAAATTACATCACCGGCTTTTAGTGTTACTTTATATAAATCTTCATGCACCACTTCTTCTCTGTGCTGAATAGCTAACGGAATAGCTCTAAATCTTCTTCTAAAATCAACTTCACGCAGTGTTTTTCCATCTAATTCAGAGTTTGAAGTAATTACCATTTCAACTAATGTTGTATGTTGTCCTTTAAAATCTTCTCCTCCAATTTTGATAGATGAAGCAAGCATTATCTTCGCTCTATCTTTAAGCATTTTAATTTTCTCTGCATTACAGCGTACTTTTAAAATATCATTGGCTAACAACACAAAATCTCCCGAAGGCAAATTAAACATTTCACTTCCTCTTCTCACTTCAATCACATCCATTTCTAACTCTTTTACCAATGTTGATTCCATAATGGTTTTACCAACAGCATCCGAATTTTCGAGTAATTCAATTTCCGATAAATAATCTCGCATACCAAATTTAGTACTCAAATCTTCTTCCTTTCTATTTGGTAATAATTTTATTCCTATAAATAGCATGTATAAAATTCCAACACCTAAAAAAACAAGCCCGAGTGATGCCATTTGAAACATGGAGAATGATCCAACACCTTCTTTTTCGGCTATTCCACTCACTAAAATATTGGTTGACGTTCCAATCAACGTACACGTTCCTCCAAATATAGTAGCAAAAGATAATGGAATGAGCATTTTAGTTGGACTTTGCCCTGATGCATGAGCAATTTGAATTACTACAGGAATAAAAATTGCCACAACAGGCGTATTATTTATAAACGCAGAAATAATAGCAACCAAAAGCATCATTAAGCCTATGCCTAATATAAAATTTGTTCGAAACAAACTCGATAATCGGTAAGTTATAAATTGTAACGCACCTGTTTTTAGCAAAGCTGCACTAAGCACAAACATAAAGGCAACAGTTATAGTTGCTTTGTTGCTAAAACCTCCTATCCCTTCTTGAGGCGTAACTACCCCAAATAAAATTAAGGTAGTCATTACCAATAAGGCAACTAAATCAATGGAAATAATTTCTGTAGCAAATAAAATAACTGCTCCGAGAATAACAATGAGGGTTATGATTGCGTCAAATGACATTTCTAATAAATTTTAAATGGTAAAAGTAATAAGTCTATCGTTATTATATTGATTGATAAGCATTTTTTTGATTTGACTTAAATATCAATAAAAATAAACTTTTTATTTTTTCGTCTGTTTTTTGTTTACATTTGTTTCATTATCAATAGAATTTAAAACAAACTCACATGAAAACAATTAAGTTAGTCCCTTCATTACTAACTGTTTTTTTACTTTCTGCTGTGCCAATGCTAAGCCAAAACCAACCTTTTCATAAAGGAAATTGGATTGTTGAAGCAGGTATTGGTTTTGGAAATTATTCTACTAATCTTCAAACACAAACCACTTTTATTAATTCTGGACAATTTAATGCAGGTCCTTTATCTGCAATCAGTTCAGGAGGGGCAACAGAACCTATGGGAAGTATTATTATTCCCCTTAAAATTGAATATGCTATTTCTGACAGATTTGGTGTTGGGCTAAAATTTGGTCAAAATAATTTTTTAGTTAATAAAGATGATTTTTATAACACTTCTTCCATAAGAAGTAGAGATTTTGGTGTCCGAATAAATTTTCACTTCAATACGAACGAGGAAAATGACGTATTCATTGAACTTATTTTAGGTTCTTCCAATATTAAATGGTTTTACAATGATTATTCTTATAACAATCTTAGTTCATTAAAAGGAAGAGGCGATTATTTGAGCTTAGGCTTTAATGATAGATTTTATTTTACAGATCACATTGGTTTGTTATTGTATTTCTCCATCACTCGATATTATTATCAAAAATTAACACCAACTTATACTCCTAACCCACAAGCACAGACAAATCCGTCATTTACTAATCAACAAACTACAATTGACTACATAAATTTTGATGTTATTGGTATAAATTTCGGGACAGGAATAGCTGTGAAATTTTAACTTTACAATTTTTTTGTACATTTACTTTTTTAATAATTAAAAACAACCTTATGAAAAAAATTTATTCAAGTCTATTTTTGTTTACTATGGGAATAGTTATGTATGCTCAACCTGTTTTAACTTCTGCAAATTTCGCACCCGTTGTTGGTGATAATCAACTCTATCACGTTGGCGATACCAATAGCGTGTTGGACAATACCATTGGAGCAAATGTGCTTTTTGATTATTCTGGTTTGCAAGGTTTAGGGATTTCTCAAACTTCTTATTTTGTAAATCCGTCCACCACTACTTATGCTTCTGATTTTCCTTTTGCAACTTATGCCGATACTACTGATGGAGCTCCTGTTAATAAGCGTTATGCTCAGTTAGTTGGGGCTGATAGCTTAGTTAATTCTGGTTTAGTTTTAAACATCAATTCGTTTGGTGTTACCATTGTTAAATTTAACTTCGACCCCGAAATTACAATGAAATTTCCTTTTAACTTTGGAGATAGTTTTACTGATAATTATGCAGGTCAATTTACATCTGTTTCTACAAGTGTTACAACGAATGGGAACGGAACTGTTGATGTTATTGCCGATGCTTGGGGAACATTACGAATGCCCAACATTGCCGATATTACGGGAGTTCTTAGGGTAGTTCAAATAGATACTTTAACAACAGATACAGTATTTTTACCACCTCCTTTCCCTCCTATTTTACCCCTTACGCTCTCTGGGAAAGTGGTAAGTTATTACAAACCAAGCATTAGTAAATTCCCTCTTTTATCTTTTATTGATGGAAATAATGCGGGGCAAACAACCCGAACTGTAATTTCTCAATATCCTTTACCTCCTGTTTCTGTTAATGAATTAGAAAATAATTATGCCTTTGAATTATTTCCAAACCCTACTAACACAAGCTTAACTACATTGCGTTTTGATGCTACGAAAGCCTCTCAAGGAGTTGAAATTACCATCCTAAACCAATTAGGACAACAAGTTAAATCTGTTTTTAATGGTGCTGTTAGTAATGGGAAAAACTCCATTCAAATTGAAACTTCAGCACTTCCAAAAGGAATTTATTTTGTAAAGGTTAAAATAGAAAATCAATCTTTTACTAAAAAATTGATTGTTCAATAAACTTTTTTGAGGTATTTATTTACTTAGAATCTGCGGTAGATTTAATACCTACTGATTAGTAAAACTTTACTTAGTGTCTGCAAGCCCCCCTCCCCTTTTTTAGTGTCTTTGATAAGAATTAAGCGAAGCAAATCACGATTACAAAAAAACAATAGAAAATAATGAGTAAACTTCCAAAGACGAGGCTTTCGATATTTTTGATTCTAAGGAACTGACGAACGAAGCAAGGGCAGAGGCAAAGATTTCTTTGACTATGCCTTCCAAGGAGGAAGAAAGCGAAGCTAGTTTTACTTGTGTAAATGACTGAATCAAAAATGAGAACAACGTAGTATTTGGGAGTTTTCTTGCAAAGACTACTTAGTGTCTGTCTTTAAAGTCGAGAGTTTGGTTCAGAACTGAGCGAAGCGAACTCACGAACACAACTAAAAAACAATTTAATATTGTGAGTAATGTTCGAGATTGAGGTTTCGATGACTTGAAAATCAGGAGTGTACTTTCGTACATGACTGATTTGAAAGTCGAGAATAACGAAGATATCGGACATTATGAACAAACTCTACTTAAGGATTAATTTCTCTGAGTATCCCTACTACTTCAATAATTTTATTATCATCATCAAGTTTGGGAACAACCGTTTCTTCTATCCAAATATAGTCGTTTTTTCCTAAAGGTTTAACCCTATATCTTAAAGACACTCTTTTTTTAGTATCCAATAAAGTTACTTTTTTGGCTTTCATGTCAAGAATATCATCGGGATGATAAAGCTTTTGAATTTTATTTTGTGCTTCAGGAGTAATGAATTCATGTTTCTTTATTCCAAAAATACGCTCTATAAAAGGACTAACATATTCAAAACTTGCATTACCTTCTGGTGAATATTTAACTAAGTAAATAAACTCTTCTAGGTTGTCTAAAATAAACCGATATTGTTCGTATGTTGAAGCTATTTTTTCGTCAAATTTTTTCTTTACATCAATGTTTCTAATCTGTAGTATATAATAGTTATTTTTTTCTGCATTAAAAGGAGAGAGAAAAAGATGCCCCCAAAACTTAACTCCATTAGGTGTTTTAAATAAGATTTCGTCATTAAAAAAACCATATTCATTAATTTGTCGCTTAATTTCTACCCGATTTTTATTCACATATTGCTCATCTGCAAATAGCGTGTAATAGTTGCTATTAATAAATTCGTCTGAGTTTAAAATATCAAACACTTTTGAAGTTCTTTCGTTTGCATCAATTACATCTTTTGAAAAAAAATCGACCAACAAAATAGCATCTTTTGTATTGTTTATTAATGATTTCATTATTGAAGCATTGCTATTTACACTTCGAATTAAATCTCTTCGCTGAAGTGTTACAATATAACTTAGTGCAAATGAAAATAGGAATAAAAAGGAAATTAATCCAATAAATTGGAGCGATTCGTTAGAAGATAAAAGAGAAACTACAAGAGCAACAAAAACAAATGAGCCAAAAGTTATTAACTTTTTTGGAGTGGGAACAACTTGAAAAATAAGTATGAAAATAGTCATCATTACAATGGTGTATTCTCTTTGGAAATCAATGTTATAAGCAATAAATAACATCATCCAACAGGAAACAATTAAAAAATAACTCAGTAATTTATAAATCAATTCGTTTTTAAGTTTAGAAAAGGTTAGTGTGTAAAAAACAACGCAAATAGCAGGAAGCGTGAATGCTAAAGTTAAATAAAGTCCGTTTGAAGTAAACAGAGAGGTAAAAAAACCATAAACGATAGTTAGCATAAATGCTCCTAGAGTTCCTTTTCGAGCCATTCGCTTACTTTTTTCTGCAAAATCACTTTTATTTCCTGTTTTAAAAATACTCGATCTCATTTAGAATTGATTTATGTAAATTATCATTTTAGTTATGACAAATATAAACTTCCTTAGTCAAAGCGAATGGCTTTTATAGGTGAAATTTTTGTTATTACATAAGAAGGTATTATCAACATTAACACGCAAATAACTAATGTTCCTATATTTAGCAAAATTATGTTTATTATTTCTAATTTTATAGGAACTTCCGAAACATAATACGATTCTTCGGGAAGTTTGATAAATCCAAATTTTAATTGTAATAAACACAATCCGATACCAATTAAATTTCCCCAAAACAATCCTCTAACAATAAGATGTATGGCATTGTAAATAAAAACCCAGCGTACATTCCAGTTGGGCATCCCCAATGCTTTTAAAATACCAATAGTTCCTGTTCGTTCTAAAATTAAAATCAACAAAGCGGAAATTATATTGATAACAGCCACAATAACCATTAAAATAATAATGATAATCACATTCAAATCTTGCAAATCTAACCAGTTGAAAATATCAGGATTTTGTTCTTTAATGGTTTTTGAATGGAGTGCATATCCTATGTTGTTGTAGATGTAATCATCTAATTTGTCAATGTTTTTATAATCGTCAATAAGCACTTCAAAACCTCCTACCTGATTTTCGTTCCAACCGTTTCGTTTCTGAATATGTGCAATGTCGGTAATTACCATCAAGTTGTCAAATTGCTCCAAACCAGATTGATAAATTCCTGAAACAATAAAATCCTTTGGGCGTAATTGTCCGTCTTCTTGAATAAAATAAATAAACATTTTGTCATTAACCTTCAATTTCATTTTGTTGGCAATGGTTTTTGATAACAAAATGGCATTGTTTGTTTTTCCATCTTCAATGGTAAAAGAAGTTCCTTCAACCATTTTTTGATTAAAAAATTCCCAATCGAAATCACTTCCAATTCCTTTAACCACAACGCCATAAATTTCTTCATTGGTTTTTATAATTCCTGCTTTAGTTGCAAAAATCTGAATGTGTTTTATTCCATTTACGGTGTCTAAATGTGGATAAAAATCTTGATTTTTATCTATAGGGCTGGCTTCATACGTATTGTGAGAATCATAACTGGTAATTTGAATGTGGCTTCCAAAACCAATAATTTTATTTCTTATTTCTTCTTGAAAACCACCCACAATACTCAACGAAATAGTCATAACAATAATGCCTAAAGCAATAGCAAGAATGGCAATTCTAATAATAGGCTGCGAAAATCGGTTGGATTTATTTCCTTTAATTATTCTTTTTGAAATAAAATATTCGAGATTCATAATGGTTTTTGCTATCTGAAATTAGATTTGGATAGACGTACAATTTAATTAATTTTACAGTCCTGATTTTTAAACAAAAATACCACAAAAGAGATGAAACACCATAAAGTTCTATGTATTCTTTTAATAAGTTGTTTTCATTTTCAATGTACAGGTCAAACAACAACGATTGAAGGAGATAAAACAATTGTTTCATTTCCTAGGGTTTCGGTTGATGAACCAGACTTACCAATAATAACTGGTGCAGCACAAACCGATGCATACATTAAGTTTTTGAACTTTAAAAAAGTTGGTGTTGTTGCCAACCATACTTCAACCATAAACAATACGCATTTAGTTGATTCATTATTAACATTGGGAATAAATATCGTGAAGGTTTTTAGCCCCGAACATGGCTTTAGAGGTGAAGCAGATGCTGGAGAAAAAGTAGCCTCAGGCATAGATGCTAAAACAAAATTACCTTTGATCTCCCTTTATGGAAACAACAAAAAACCAACTCCAGAACAATTGAAAGGTATTGAAGTAATGATTTTTGATATTCAAGATGTGGGAGCAAGATTCTACACCTATATTTCAACCATGCACTATGTGATGGAAGCTTGTGCTGAAAATAATATTCGGATAGTTATTTTAGATAGACCAAATCCAAACGGACATTTTGTTGATGGACCAATTTTGGAAGAGAAGTATAAGTCATTTGTTGGGTTGCATCCTGTGCCAATTGTTCACGGAATGACTATTGGAGAATATGCTCAAATGCTGAATGGCGAAAAATGGCTGAAAAACGGTGTTCAATGCACGTTAACTATCATTTCTATAAAAAACTATACCCACAACACCATTTATGAATTGCCCATTAATCCTTCGCCAAACTTAAAAACCATGAGTGCTGTTTATTTGTATCCTTCATTGTGTTTATTTGAAGGAACTCCAATTAGCGTTGGTAGAGGAACAGAAAAACCTTTTCAGATAATCGGACATCCAACAATGAAATCAGATAAATTTACTTTTACACCCAAAAGTATGGAAGGAGCAAAAGATCCAAAATATAAAAATCAACAATGTTTTGGGCATGATTTAACCGATTATGGAACTATTTATATGAGAGGAAGTAAAACTATTAACTTGTTTTGGTTAATTAATAGCTACAAAGATTTTCCAGAAAAAGAAAGCTTTTTTAATGAGATGTTTAATTTATTAGCTGGAACTAACCAACTTCAATCACAAATCAAAGCAGGAAAAACCGAAGAAGAAATAAAAGCTACATGGCAACAAGGACTTGCATCTTTTAAGTTAATAAGAAAAAAATATTTGCTTTATAAAGATTTTGAGTAAGAAATTGATTTCCTTAACTTTTTAATAACTTACCTTTAATTTGAGTGTACGACAAATATCCCATTCGTCAAAAAATATAGTAACTCCTATATAACTAATTTTTAATTTAATGATTTTCAATATATTACAAAGTTATCTGTTTTGAGGTTGGAATTTTTCTATTCCCGCTAACTACTCAACTGCTCATTTTGCCACAGATTTCACTAATTTGCACAGATTAATAAACGCTAAAAGCGTTTATTTTGTGAAAATTTAATCACAACGAGTAGCATCAACACATTAATTTAAAATAAAAGATACATTGATAAATCTGTGAAAAAAATCTGTGCAAATTAGTGAAATCTGTGGCAAAGAGAATAAAATAAGTGATTGAGTAGTTATAATATATAGTTTCAATACATTTAAAATCAATAGGTTGGTTTTTTAAAAGTGTAGTATTCCATTAAAAAGGGAGTTACTACTCAGCCGCTAAATTACTTGTCTAAAGACAATAAAAAAACAAAAAAATGCCACTGATTACACACCACGAAGTAGCATCAACACATCTTGAAAAAATAGATAAACTGTTGATAAATTTCCGCAGATTACATACACAGATTTGATTTTTCTTTGAAAAATCTGTGAAAAACCACGAACGTAGCATCAACACAATATTAAAAAATAAACAAGTTGTTGATAAATCTGTGTGAATATACGTAATCAGTGGCAAAGAGAAAAAAAATAAGCGGCTGAGTAGTAACAAAAGGGAAATTTGTCGTACACCCTTTAATTTTCTCATCATTTCTGTAAGTCCAAATTGTTTTACCTTTGAAACAAAAACAATGGAAAAATTTGAACTAAAAGAATCCGCAACCACCCCAAGAATTTTAATCAACTTTAAAAAAGGAAAAATTAAATTAATAGGAACTTCCACCTTGCATAATCCTGAAGAATTTTATCTTGTTTTTAATCTCTTTTTCGATTAATTAATAATAATTTTGATCTAAAAATTCACAAGATTATGTCGCAAGAAATTGAAAAAATAAAATGCCTTATCATAGGCTCAGGACCAGCAGGCTATACCGCTGCTATTTATGCTGCAAGAGCAAACATGAACCCTGTAATGTATATGGGAATGCAGCCAGGTGGGCAACTTACAACCACCAATGAAGTTGAAAATTTTCCGGGTTATCCCGATGGAGTTTCAGGACCAGAAATGATGATGCAATTGCAACAACAAGCTGAGCGTTTTGAAACAGATGTGAGAAATGGTTGGGTAACCAAAGTTGATTTTTCGGGCGATGTGCATAAAGTTTGGGTGGATGAAACCAAAGAATTACATTGTGAAACAGTAATTATTGCAACGGGAGCTTCAGCAAAATACTTAAACATTCCTTCCGAACAAAAATATTTAGAAGCAGGTGGTGGTGTTTCTGCGTGTGCGGTTTGTGATGGATTCTTCTACAAAAATCAAGAAACTGTTATTGTTGGAGCTGGTGATTCGGCTTGTGAAGAAGCTCATTATTTATCTAACATTTGTTCAAAAGTTACCATGTTGGTTAGAAGCGAAAAATTCAGAGCATCTCAAATTATGGAAGATCGTGTTAAAAACACACCAAACATCGAAATTCTTTTTAATACGGAAACAGTTGAAGTTCTTGGCGAAAATGACTTGGTTACGGGCGTAAAAGTAAAAAATACGAAAACCAACAAAGAAAAAATAATTCCTTGTACCGGCTTTTTCCTTGCTATTGGACATAAACCAAACACCGATGTTTTTAAACCTTACATTGAAACTGATGAGGTTGGATACATAAAAAATATACCAGGAACTTCCAAAACCAATGTGACTGGTGTTTTTGTTTGTGGCGATGCTTCTGATAAAACTTACAGACAGGCAATAACTGCTGCAGGAACTGGTTGTATGGCTGCTTTAGATGCAGAGCGATACTTGGCTTCAAAACACTAATTAGAGTGAGTCTGTAAAGTCCAACTTCTTCGTTATTCTCGTTTTAAAAACCAGTCATTTACAAAAGTAAACTCCTGATTTTCAAAACTTCGAAAGCCTCGAATTTGAACTTTACAGTTCAGCCTCTCGACTTTAT
>JAHYJH010000198.1 GCA_019429185.1 Vicingaceae bacterium | reverse complement strand
ATTTTTGTAAAAAAATTTGTTAGTAATTTAAAATTCATCAACTTATGGTACAAAAGTACAGTCAGCTTACTAAAGCACATCAATTGATAAAAAAACAAATTAAAGGCACACCAGAGGAAATTGCCAATTTGCTAGGTATGTCAAAAAGTAGTATGTATAGAGTTTTTGAAGAATTAGAACAACTTGGGGCAGAATATAAATATTGCAGAACGTGTATGTGTTTTAAATACACCAACAACTTTAAACTAAAAGTTACCATCGAAACCAACGAAATGACAAAAATATTAGGCGGACAACAAAATAACTTTCAAATACCTGATATTAAACACTATAAATTATTTTTTAATAAAAAAGAGGAATTTTTTTAAATTAATTGCTTCCGTCCAGAAAAATTGGACGGAAGAATATTTAATTTGTACTTGTTAAATAAGTTCGAACGCTTTAACAAAAACAATTAAAACCCATTTAAGGGAAATTATTAATTAAAAATTTAAAATTATGAAAAGTAACATTAAAAAAATCGAAGCTTTAAGCGAAAAAGAATTACAATCAATCTTTGGTGGTAGTGATCGAGGTAGAACAGATGGTATTGACACAACAAGTGAAAATACATCTGGAGGAACAACTACAGACACTTATGAAACTACACCTAGTGAAGATGGGTTAAGAAATTAAATCAATTGTATGAATTTACAGGAGGCTGTCTTAGTATTTAAAGACAGCCTCCTATTTTTTAAAAATAAAATGAAAATTTTCGGATTAAGACATGTGGGTAAAAAAGTTCCTGAACTTCTTAAAATTAAGGTTGAAAATAAACATGATCCTGAGAATTGGACATGGAAACCATTTAATCCCAATAAGATAAAAAATATTTTTACAGAACTAAAAAAAGAAAAAAAAGAAATCAACTATACTGTTATTACTAATTATACTCCGTCTAAAATAAAACAAAAAGTGGTTTTATGTTTTGCTATGGGAAATCTAAGCTATGGAATAGTGAAATCATTTGAAGACTTAAATGTAAAGTTCTATTTTGTTGATTTACCGAACTTTATAGCTAAGAAAGGAAAGGTAAATTTTTTAATCAGTAATAAAAAAGTTGAAAAATACATAGAGATTGAAAATTGTAAACTAAACTTAGATGATGTTGAATTTATACTTTGGACACCCCCTAAATATCCATTCCCAGTATTCGATTTCTCTATGATGCCCAGTTTTAAAGGCAGGTCTTCTTTTTTATTTAAAAAAAGATGGCAACAATTTATAATAACCCTTGGAAAGTTTCTTGATGATAAAATTTGGTTACCCGGGACTCCTTTGATAGGCTCACAAGATTGGCAAAATAAAGTTAGCGAATACGGAATAGCCTTAAATTGTGGGTTCAACATCCCTACAACTATTTTTACTAATGACAAAGATCAAGTGCGTAAATCTTTACCTAGGAATTTATTAATACGAGAGTTTTCAACTCCTCCATACTCTTTTCCTCCAATAAAAATAAACTCGGGTAGGTCATCTTTTAATAATTTAGAAAATTCACCTACTACTTTTCAGGAGTATATAGAAAAGAAGTTTGAATACAGGGTTGTTGTTTTGTTTGATAAAATATTTGCATGCAGAATACATTCTCAAGATTCTATTTTAACTAAAGAGGATTGGAGAGTTCATGATGATGCAAATGTTAAGTGGGAATTAACTCAATTGCCAAAAGATGTCAATAAAAAAATGCTTATGTTTAAAGATAAATTGAACTTAAATTGGTGTTCTTTTGATTTAATTGAAACAAAGTCTAATCAGTTTTATTTTCTCGAGGCAAATAGACCTGGAGCTCATTATTGGTTAGAAATGTTTGTAGGTTTAGATATCACAAAAGAAATAGCACTTGAAATTAGTAAGAAAATAAATTTATAACTATGAAACTTACTCTAAAATCAATATTAATTGTAATAATTCTATTATTTACACTTAGTAAATCGTTAAAATGTCAAAACATAAATGAACAAGAGAAAATAGGTTTTTCATATTTTAACACTAATGCTGACTCATCAATTTATTATTATCAACAAGCAATTACTCAATATAATTTAATAGATGATTTTAAATCACAGGCTCGCTGTTTGCAGAATATTTCATTTATATATGATGAACAGATACTTGATAACTATAAGTCATTTTTTTATGCTAATGCTTCATTAGATTTTTGGCTTTTAGCTAAAGACTCTTTAAATGCTGCTAATATAAAAAAACAAATAGCCTTGTTATACGCAAAGAATGGACAATTTACTTTAGCTAAAAAATATATTGATGATGCAATTTTAATGTTTAAGCATTTAAAATTTGAAGATGGCGTGTATGTAACTTTATTTGATTGGGCTTTAATATTAGAAATGGAGAATAAGTTAAAAGAATCTTTAACTCTTTTAATTAAAATTAAATCATATTGGAAAACACAAGGCAATAATATTAGATTATTTTTGACTAATAATCAAATTATTAAAAAATATGATAAACAATACACGTTGATTACTATAGATGAATTAATTAATGAAAATAAAAATTTAATAGAACAAAAAATTATCCCTTTACCACTTATTGAAAAGTTTAACGATTTAATAAAAAAATAGCGTAATGGCTTTCCCCTTTTACCACCAGCCCGATGCCATGGATTGCGGACCAACCTGCCTCCGCATTATTGCCAAACACTATGGGAGAAGTATTTCCTTACCTAAACTACGCCAATTATCTGAAACCACTCGGGAGGGAAGTAGTTTAAAAACCATTTCTAACGCTGCTGAAAAAATTGGGTTTAAAACTTTAGGAGTAAAAGTAAATTTTGAGAAGTTAGTAGCAGATGCTCCATTGCCCTGTATTGTGCATTGGAGGCAGCAGCATTTTGTGGTGGTGTATGCCATTAAAAAGAAAAGCTCGTTTTTATCGTCATTGCGAGGCACGAAGCAATCTGCTAATAACGAGCAGATTGCTTCGGGTTGCCAACCCACTTTCATTTCAAACCCTCGCAATGACGGTAGGTTGG
>JAHYJH010000197.1 GCA_019429185.1 Vicingaceae bacterium | reverse complement strand
AGAAAAATGGTTTGAACTCGAACCTAAAATTTTTAAAGAAGAGCCAGCAGCGTTTAAAGAAAAAATACTACTTTTGAAAGGTAAAAGTAAACAAGATTTTAAGGAACAACCTTGTGAAACTTAACACATACTTAATAAAAAATTTAATTAATGATAATGAAATAGTTATGAAAATAACTAAATTTAACCTACCATTAAATACTACCTAAAATTAACTTACGAAAGTTGAATTAATAATACTTCCCTTCTTTCAAATAATGCTGCACATAATCTTTTACTCCATCTTCCAAGGAAGTAAATTCATGCGAATAACCAATGCTTTTTAGTTTATTCATATTGGCTTCCGTAAAATATTGATATTTATCTCTAATGTCTTCCGGAGTTGGAATAAAACTAATTTGAGGTGTTTTTTCTAGTGCGTAAAACGTATTTTTCACTAAATCTAAAAAAGTACGTGCTTTTCCAGAACCTAGGTTATACAACCCCGAATTTTTGCGGTGTTCCAGCAAAAACAAGCAAACATTCACAACATCTTTTACATAAACAAAATCTCGCAATTGCTCTCCATCCTTATAGTCTGGATGATGTGAGGCAAATAACTTCATTTCTCCTGTTTGTTGAATTTGATTAAACGCATGAAAAATTACCGATGCCATTCTACCCTTATGATATTCGTTTGGACCATACACATTAAAAAATTTCAATCCCGCCCAAAAATAAGGTTGCTTTTTTTGTGCTAACGCCCATTTGTCAAAATCATTTTTTGAGTTACCATAAGGATTCAGTGGTTTTAATTTATTTACAACTTCGTGATTGTCTTCATAACCAAATTCTCCCATTCCATAAGTTGCTGCCGAAGATGCATAAACCAATGGCAACCCATATTCAACACATTTGTTCCATATATCTTTTGAATAATTCAAATTTAATGTATCAAAAATTGCTTTATCAAACTCGGTAGTGTCTGTTCTTGCTCCTATATGAAAAACAAATTCAACCAATTGATGATTGTTGTCTAACCATTCAGAAAAAACATTACGTTCTATTTTATCAGTGTAGAATTTTCCTTCAAAATTTTTCTTTTTTTCAGCCTTCCGATAACTATCGGAAGAGAAATCATCTACCAATATAATATCTTTAAAACCCTCTTGGTTGAGTTTACTTACCAAACAACTGGCAATAAATCCTGCAGCTCCTGTTACTACTATCATATATAAAAGTTAAAAGTTAAAAGTTAAAAGTTAAAAGTGGATGACAATTAACTATTAACAAATAACGAGTTTACATTTTTTGGAATTACTCCTTTTTGTTGAGCTAAACTAAACATTTTATTTATTGCCTCTTTACCTGTTTCTCCCAAATCTAATGAATATTCATTCACATAAAGTCCAACATGTTGCATCATTATTTCTTCATTCATTTCTTGGGCATTTTGTTGCATATAACTTAACGGAGATTCAAGATTAGCAAATGCAAATTCAATACTCTTTTTTATTAATCTATTTATTTTTTGTTGAATGTCAATTGGAAATGTTCGTTTCATTGCTATTCCACCAAGAGGAATTAACGCACCTGTTGTTTGCTCCCAATATTCTCCTAAATCAATTATTTTCTTTAAGCCTTTTTGTTCATAAGTAAATCTATTTTCATGAATTAACAAACCGGCATCTACTTGACCCATAAGCACCGCATTTTCAATATCAGAAAAAAGCATTTCCATTTTATTAATTGCTTCAGGGTGTGCTATGCTTAGCAAAAAATTAGCTGTGGTATATTTTCCAGGTATTGCAATTCTTGCATCAGCTAACTTTAAATTTTGAACATCAGAACTTTGAACCAATATTGGTCCACAACCTTTTCCTAACGCACTTCCTGAAGTAAGTATTACATACTTATGTGTTAAAAAACCCAATGCGTGAAAACTAAGTTTTGTAACATCCAAATCTTCATTAAAAGCTTTTTGATTAAGAGCTTCTACATCTTCCAAAACAACATTAAAATCCAACCCTTCAGTATTAATTTTTTTATGCACCAACGCATCAAAAATAAATGTATCATTCGGGCAAGGTGAATATCCTATCGTAATTTTTCTATGCATAAAATTAAAAACTTATTTTCTATAAAAAACAAATTCATTTTCATTAGAAACATCTTTATTAAAAAGATAACCATCCATATCAAAAGCGGTTAATTCTTCTGGTTTTGTAATTTGATTTTTCAAAATAAAAGAAGCCATTGTTCCTCTTGCTTTTTTAGCATACATCATTATTGTTTTATAACTTCCATTATTATAATCTTTAAAAACAGGTGTGATTATAGGTACAATTAATTTTTTTTTATTTATTGCTTTAAAATATTCAACTGAAGCCAAATTTATCAAGACTTTATCTTTAGTTAATTTTATTGATTTATTAATTTCATCTACGAGCATATCTCCCCAAAATTCATATAAATTCGCATAATTTTCTGTCTTTAATTTTGTCCCCATTTCCAATCTATAAGGATGTATTAAATCTAAAGGTCTTAAAATACCATATAGCCCAGATAAAATCCTCAAATGTTGCTGAGCATATTCTAATTCATTTTCAAAAAAAGATTTTACATCCAACCCTGAATAAACTTCTCCATTAAAAGCGAATAGTGCTTGTTTACATTTCTCTAAATCATGTTTTGTATTCCACAACAAATACCTCTGATTATTTAATTCAGCCAAGTCATCACTAATTTTCATCAATTGCTTTAAATCTTTAGGTGAAAACTTTCTGAGTTGATAAATTAATCGTTCTGATTGATTGATAAATGAAGGAATAGTAAATTTTTGATATTTTACTCCATCGGCATCCAACTTTTTTGCTGGTGAAATTACTATGAACATACTTGATTAATTTTGCATCACAAATTTACGTATTAATATGAATGATTTCATCAAAATCTATTCTCTCCGAAAAAAAAGCAAGTACGTAGATGATTAGTTTCACTACGTTGTTCCCTATTTTCATTCTTTTTCTTACGAAATGGAGCGTAGCGAAATGAAGTAAGAAAAAGAATGAAACCTTGTTTATATTTGTTAATCTAAAAAACAAAAATAT
>JAHYJH010000050.1 GCA_019429185.1 Vicingaceae bacterium | reverse complement strand
CGATTAAAACAGTAAGTTTTATGAAAAAATAATGTACATTTGTAGTGATTTAGGAAAATTGGTAAATGGGTTCTACGATTTTCTTTAAATCAAAATGAAAAAAATGAATTTTTAGAACCCACCTTAAGCTAATGCCGTAGGTTGTTCCTTGTTTGTAGGAATTAAAAATATATTCTTGCCCTTTAAACTCTTGTGTTTGTTTAATTAGTGTCTGTCCATAAAGTCGAGAGTTTGGTTCAGAATGTTCGAGATTGAGGTTTCGATGACTTGAGAATCAGGAGTGTACTAAAGTACATGATTGATTTGAAAGTCGAGAATAACGAAGATATCGGACATTATGGACAAACTCTATTTATACTGAAAGGATGTGGGTAAAAATACTTAGTTGGTTTTAAGGTTTATATTCACAAATGTTTCATGCCGACTTGTGCAATAATTTGTAAATTTGTCCCAAAATAATTTTCCAAAAAATTGTCAGTAGTCAACACCATAAAAAAACCTATACAACACGAACTCGATGAGTTTGAATCAAGATTTAGGTCTTTTATGAAAAGTCGTGTTTCACTGCTCGACAGAATTATGAACTATATCATAAAAAGAAAAGGCAAACAAATGCGTCCGATGTTTGTTTTTCTTTCTGCAAAAGTTTTTGGAGAAACCACAGAATCTACCTACAGAGCAGCCTCTATGATAGAGTTGTTGCATACAGCAACCTTAGTACATGATGATGTAGTGGACGATTCCGACAAAAGAAGAGGTTTTTTCTCCATCAACGCTCTTTGGAAAAACAAAATAGCTGTTTTGGTGGGCGATTATTTGCTTTCAAAAGGATTATTATTGGCAGTAGAGTACGATGAATTTGAACTGCTGCGCATCATGTCAAACTCTGTAAGAGAAATGAGTGAAGGCGAATTGTTGCAAATAGAAAAAGCCCGAAAATTAGACATTACCGAAGGCGTATATTACGAAATTATCCGACAAAAAACAGCTACATTAATTGCTGCTTGTTGTGCTTCGGGAGCTAATTCTGTTGGAGCTAACAAAGAAAATATTAAAAAAATGCGTCTGTTTGGTGAATATACCGGCATCGCTTTTCAGATTAAAGATGATTTGTTTGATTATGGAGGAAGTGCCGATGTAATTGGAAAACCAACAGGCATAGACATTAAAGAAAAGAAAATGACGCTTCCGCTGATTTATACGTTGGGAGTGGCTTCAGAAAAAGATAAAAAATTTATTATTTCTACCATTAAACACCACAACGAAAACAGAAAAAAAGTGAAGGAAGTAATTGATTTGGTAATACAGTATGGCGGAATAACCTACACGCAAAAAGCCATGCACGATTATAAAAACAAAGCCTTAGCCATTTTAAATGAGTTGGAACAAAACGAGGCAGTGGATGGATTAAGAAAATTAGTTACTTACGTTACCGAACGTAATAAATGACGTAACTTTTCTGCATGCTTTTTTGCTGAATTTTCCAACCCACTTTTTGGTTCTCCAGGAACATGAACCTCTCCAAAAGAGATTACTTCAGCAAAATAATCCATTTTACAATAGTCTGCCAATCCTTTAATATGAAAAAATATTTTTTCTAGTGTTTCAGCAGGATAAATGGCTTCGTTGCTTCCAATGGTGCAAGAAACAACTAATTTTTTTCCTTCTAATTGGTGGTTTCCTTTTCCAAAAGCAAAACCGTATGTAAACACTTCGTCTATCCATAATTTGAGAATAGGTGGAACGCTGTACCAATACAAGGGGTATTGAAAAACGATGGTGTCAGCTTCTACCATCTTTTTTTGCTCTTCAGCTACATTGATGTTATAATCAGGGTAAAGCCCTGTTAAATCTCGAACTTCTAAATTATTTTCAGTAGCCAATTCTTCCGCAATCAGTTTATTTCTAATGGACTTTTGCAAGTGCGGATGTGCTAGTAGGAGTAAGGTTTTTTTCATGTTTTTTATTTAACCGCAAAGACGCAGAGACGCAAAGTTATTAATTTCTAATCTATAATTGAACCACAGAGACTCAGAGGACACAGAGAAAAAACTAACTATCCTTTAACAAACACAAACATTCATTTTTCAGTTTCTTGCAAACTCAATCAATGGCTGAATGTCACCATTATCTGCTTTTTTTAACCTTGAAATATATTCTTTTCTTACTTTGTCTGCTTTTACCATATTTGACTTATGCTAAGAAAATATTTCCTTTTTAAAAATATATTCCATTATGATATCAGCCATCATTCTTGAATGTCGTCCATTTCCATTCGAAAAACAATGAATCGCCACTATCCTATGTTTAAATCTTATAGCAATTTCTTCTGGGGCAAAGGTGTTATACTCTATCCAAAATTTAGTATCGTCTAATAAGTTTTTTAACTCCACACTAATATTCATCCAGTTAACACCAATATTTTTATCAGCTATTCTAAATTTCCCTGCCCACTTCCAAACCGCACCATACATTTTTTTATGCAATTCTTTAATAAATTTTTCACTTAAAATTCTTTCAGGTTTTAAATTAGCATGAATCGTCCATTCAACTGCCTTTTCAATATTGAGTTGTTCAAATTCATCTAATTCTTCATGAGCAGTAATTGATTTTATTTTTAAACCTTCTTTTTCTTCTTCATTTAAAGGTGTTTGTCCGTTTGTGTATTTTAAATTTAATCCCATAGCGATTTTCGCATTTCTCTTTTTATTTCATTAGCCAACTCTTCAATTGAAGCTTTTATTTTATCTTCTTCAATACCCTGATTCTCTAATTTCATATTTTGGTTGGTTCTTAAAACAATTTTTCTAGCCAATTTTTCAGCTTTTATTTGAATTAAATTATCAATTGTACCATCTTCTGGAACAAATCCATACACAAATTTCAAATCCAACGCTTCACCTACAGTTTTTAATGAATTTATTGAAATGGAACCTTTTGCTTCACTTTCTTCTATACTTTTTACCCCTTGTCTGGTAATATTAAGCTTATTGCCTAGTTGAGCCATAGTCATATTCAGTGTAGTTCTTATGGTATTAATCCACCCTTTGTCCGGAATTACCACCGTTTCGGTTTTTTGAAAAAGGCTTAACTTCTGATCTAATTGTTCGATGAGTAGTTTTCTTTTGTTTCTCATTATTTAAAAGGAATTAAGTGTAAAAATAAACACAATGTAAACTAAAATAAATACAAATGTACAAAAAAGTAAACATATAAGATTACATTTTAAAAATTAAGTAAGGAAATAAGTTTACTTTATGTTGGTTAACAAGTGCTCAAACCTAAAATAATTTCTAATTAACCACCCTTGCTTTATCAGGGTAAACTTTGGCACGGAGGACACAGAGAAAAAATAGCAATCATAAACTAAAGTAAAGAAATAGATTTACTTTAAAACCACATCATTATATTTGCTAATATATTAGTAATTTTTATTAACTTTGTTCATTATTACTAATATATTAGTATTTATGGGAAAATATAGTTTAAATAAAACCCCTATAGATGTTTTATACGATTTGGCATCAAAAGTTAAGGTATTGAGGAAAGAATATGCTTTAACTCAACCAGAATTGGCAAAAAGATCAGGAGTATCTATTGGGAGTCTCAGGCGGTTTGAACAAACAGGGCAGATATCTTTAGCATCTTTATTAAAGATATTAAATATATTAGGAAGGCTAAGTGATATGGAGGAAATATTAAAATCAAATAAGAAGGAAAATATTGAAAATTTATTTTCCGATAAGACTAGAAAATAATGGAAAAGGTTAAAAAAATAATTGTTTCTCTACAATTTTCAGGAAAGGAAATTGAAGTAGGAGAGTTGGTAGAAGATGGGAATATTTATTTTAAATATTATACTGATTTTTTAAAGTTAGGATTAGATATATCTCCATTTAAATTACCCTTAAACAATGAATTACACAAAGCAGATCAACATCCTTTTGATGGTTTATTTGGTGTTTTTAATGATTCTCTACCAGATGGTTGGGGAAGGTTGTTATTAGATAGGAAATTATTTTCAGAAGGAATTTTGCCCGCAGAGGTTTCGCCATTGGATAGGTTAGCATACATTGGCAATAAAGGGATGGGAGCATTGATTTATAGACCCGAAAAAGAACTATTTGCGACAAAAAAGAATATCATTGAACTAGATGCTATTGCTAATGAAATAGAAGAAGTTTATGAGGGAACTAGTGTTGAAATAATAGAAGAATTATATAACTTAGGAGGCTCATCAGGCGGAGCTCGACCAAAAATAGTTGTAGGTTATGATAAAGATACCGAACAATTAATTCATGGAGAAAATCAACTGCCGAAAAGTTTCGAGCATTGGATGATTAAGTTTCCTTCTAGTACAGATTTACCGGATATTGCACAAATAGAGTACGCTTATCATAAAATGGCATTAGCTGCTGGAATTGAAATGACCGATTGTAAACTGTTTGCTGGAGCTTCAGGTAAAAAATACTTTGGTACCAAACGATTTGATAGAGATGGTATAAATAGAAAGCATATACACTCCGCATGTGGATTACTTCATGATAATTTCAGAAGAAGCACTATGGATTATGGGCATTTAATGGATGCTGCCTTTCAGTTAGAAAAAGATATTGCAGCCTATGAAAAAGTGTTGAGAATAGCAGCATTTAATGTTTATAGCCATAATAGAGACGACCACAGTAAGAATTTTTCCTTTTTAATGAATGAGAAAGGAGAATGGAAGCTGTCCCCTGCTTATGATCTTACTTTTTCCTCCTCAGCTCACGGGATGCATAGTACTACTGTTGCTGGAGAAGGTAATTTGCCAGGAGAAAAGCAATTAATAGCGTTAGCACAAGATTTTGGCGTTAAGAATGTAACCACTATTATTAAGGAAGTAAAATTGGTTTGTAGCAATTGGATAGAATATGCTAATGAAGCTGATGTCTCAAAAAAATCTAGTCAGTTGATTCACCAAAAAATAAAATTATTAATTTCTAATTAACAATCCTTCCTTTGTTAAGGTAAACTCCGACACAGATGATTCAAACATAGATGTATCAATTTATGATTAGCCAAACTACTTGTCTTCCAAGTAGCAGATATTTCAAGCAAATATTTGAAATAGAGAATCAGTTACGCTTGGAGAAAATGATGGAAATTATCAAAAAGAATAATTTAAAAGATTGTCCAACAATTCTAATCTTTTTTTAAGTAATTCTATTTTTTTGGGAGCAGATTCTTTCTCTATCATTTTTTTGATAATCTTTATTCTTGCTTCAATGGATGGTGTTGTGGTTTCAATTATTAAAGGAATTACCTCTTCAATTGCTTCAATATCTTTCACTATTTTGTTAGCAAATTCTTTTGCAGTCATAAGGTCAAGTAAATAATACTCCTTTTCATAATGGAATTCTCTTAAAAAATAATGTAAGGTTTTCTCTATATATTCAGAGTTCTTGACTTCTTTAAACCATTCGCAAGTAAACCTACCTATTGCTCCTGTTTGCTTACTTAACTGTTCGACTCTTATTTGTGGGTGTTTATTTGTTTTCCCAATTTTTATTTTTTCATGCTCATTATTTGAGAAGATGTAAACGTATTGTTTAGAATTCATATTCGTTTGTTAATTAATTTAAATTCAGAAATTACTTACTTGCCATAAATTACCATTATAATAATTCATATTCTAATTCAAAACTATCCATTCGTATAGAAACAGTTCCTATCATTGGTGGAAAAGGCTCTAATGTAACCATATGGAAATAATTATCTGTTTCATCTTTCTCATGTGTAATGAGAAAAATCTCAAATTTTTGTTCAGGATATATATTTCTTCTTTTACATACTTTACCTTTAAGTTCACGATTGTAAACCTCTGTTTTTAATATAGCTTCATTTTCTTTTTCTTTCATTTCTAAATAATTTTATTTTGTCAATTCTTTTAACATTTCAGAATTCATAAACTCTCCATTCGGACTATAAATCACTATTTCAAAATCATTATAAACTTCATTCTCCATAATATAAGTATAAAAAATTTGATGATTTGGTATTATCAGTCCTAGTATATACAAGTTATTTTTATTATTTTTTAACTTTTTAACAGTTATGTCTATGCTGGTTTTAGCATTGAGTTCATATGCTTCATTATTAGCAGGGTTATATAATTGAATAAAATAATATTGCATTTCATTTTTTTTTGCTGCAACGTCAACCCTTTCAAACCCTTGTAATTTAAAATCACATTGAAAATTAATATTACTATAACCTAATTCTATAAGTATTGATTTTATTATGCTCATATTAAATTTTGTATTTTAAGTTAAAAAACAAAATTATTGATATTCAATGTTTTATTTGGAATCTAATTATAATTAATTATTAACAGTTTAGAAATTATTCTATATCAATTAACTCCTTTAATTCAATATCTAACGCTAATGCTATTCTTCTCAAAACTAAAATAGTTGGGTTTTGTTCTGATTTTATGATTCGTCTTATTGTTCTAGTGTCAACTTCACACGCAGCAGCAAAATCGCTTTGGTTTTTATACTTTTTAATATAAAGTTCTTCTATTCTCGTTCCTAGATTATGTAAAAATTTATCATTAGACAACATGACATAAATGTCCGATGCAATTTAAATAATATTTAGGCGTATATGTCCGAATTATAATTTTTATTATTATGTTTGCATTAAATTACTGATTAATAAGGCTAAGAGAAGATTGTGAAAATGAGATTTTTTAAATTGATAATTACAAGTTTGATAACAATCTTGTTAATACATTGTAATAGTGGTGATAGTTATAAAAAACCTGTTGTGGATAAAACACCACAAGAATTAAAAGCTGAATTAAAAGAAATAGAACTTAATAATCCACTTGATTATTTATATGTCGAAAATGTAACACTACAATACCAAACAAAACTAGTTAAAAAAGAAACTTTTTTTAAAAAAGCAGTATATGAAGACGATGGAGCCTTAATTGAAGGCTATATAATTAATAATGCTACTATTGCTAAATTCAAGGATATTAGTTTTGAAATATCATATTATTCTAAAACAGAATCTCTAATAAAAAAATATAAACCTGACATTCTGTATGAAATTTACAAACCAAATACTAAAACTTATTTTTCTTTTAAAGTTTACCCACCAAAGTCTTATGTAAGTTTTGGGATAAAAATTAAAACTGCTAAACCTGTGTATTAATGTAATTTATTTACACTTATGAAAATATATAGTCTATTATTATTTGTAATCCTAAATTCTTGTATGACAAGTAAAATTGCTGTTAAGACAGGAATTGAAGAAATTAGCTTTGGTAAGGGTGGCGGATTTACAGGTGAAGTAAAAACCTATAAATTGACTGCTGACTGTAAACTTTATGAAAAAGAATCAGAACTCAAGAAAATTGAACCTAAAAAAACTTTAGAACTTTTCAATCAAGCAAAGGAAATAAAGGACTACAATTTCAATGAACCTGACAATATGTATTCATTCATTGAAATAAAAACAAAAGAAAAGACAAACAGATTAGTTTGGGCTTTCGGCTCAACAAAAGTGGACAAAAAAGTAATTGAACTTTATAACGAACTATTAACAACCACTAAATAAATTGAAAATGGGAAATAGATATTTTAAAACAATATTAATAGTTGTAGCATTATTTATTGTTTCACATTCATTCGGACAACAAAAACAACAGTCCGTTCCAAACTTTGTGAATCCATTCCAAAGTAAAACAAATCCGAATGCAACAAATCCAATTACGCCCCCAAGCAGTAATAATGTTGCAAGTGTTCAACAACCTAAAATTAAGTTTGAAATTGTTAACGGTTCGTTCTCGGCTAATCTTGAAAAAGAAAGATTGAGCAAGGAAGCTGTTACACAAGATTTTAATACTTGGTTTAATTTAGATGAAAATCATTCATTTCAACAAGTAACAGAAAGAAATGATGAACTTGGTTTTACACACACAAATTACCAACAATTTTATAAAAGCTTTCCGATTGAAGGCCAATTAATAATGCTTCATTCAAAGAACAGTGTTTTAGCCAGCATTAATGGACAAATTGCAGAATTTACAGGTGTTGAAACACAAGTAATGACATCAGAAGAACAAGCAAAATCAACTGCAAAAAGCTACTTGAAAGTTACAGAGCTTATTAATGATTATCCCGTTGAAACTGTTATTACAAGAATACCCAACGAGAGAGGCACAATAACCAAACTTGCACAGAAAGTAAGAATTGACTCCTATTCTCCTTTCACAATGTGCTATGTTTATATAGATGCTCAAACTGGAGAAGTATTAAATAAAATTAACTTAATTGCACACGCTGATGTTCCCGGAACTGCTCAAACACTTTATAGTGGAACACAAAATATAACTTGTGACAGTTATTCAGGTTCATACCGCCTAAGAGAGAGCGGAAGAAATATACATACATACAACGCTACAAATGCAACTGGATTAACAACAAGTGGTTTTACTGGTTCAACTGATTTTACGAATAGTTCAACTACTTGGACAGGTGTTCCGCGTTTGACTTCTTTTACAATATCCGCAGTTTCTCAAAGTTGGTGGTATACTGTTTTTGCCGATGAAATACCAGACCTTTATATAAAGGTGAAAAATGGTTCAAATCAAGTTGTATATACTTCAGGATATTTCAATAACCAATTTCCACCAGTAACCTTTAACAACTTAAATATTTATTTGAATAACCCACCTTACACAGTTGAAGTATGGGATTACGATGCCGTAGGTGGTGATGATTTTGGTGGTAGCTATACGGTTTCAAGTAGTGTAGGAACTCAATCCTGGTCAGGGAATGGAAATAATGGGAGCTATGTTATTGCTACTTCTGGACACCCCGCATTAGATATTCACTGGGGTATGGAGAAAACATATGATTTTTATATGAGTGCATTTAATAGAAATAGCTATGACGGTAGCGGAAGTATTATTAAACAATATTTAAACTCGCCTTTAACTCAACCAAGTCAAAATGGAGACCCAAATAACGCATTTGCGATGAATGCACCATACAATATTATGGTATACGGAATGGGTGATGGACAGTTAATGAATCCAGTAGTTGGTCTTGATGTTGAAGGACACGAATTTACACATATGGTTATAAATAATAACGGTAATGGTGGTCTTGTTTATCAAGGAGAATCAGGTGCTTTAAATGAATCATTTGCTGATATTTTTGGAACTTGCGTTGAGTTTTATTCTGGTGTAAATCCTGACTGGTTAATTGGTGAAGATGTTACGGTATCCGCACCCAATCTTCGTTCTATGTCAAATCCAAATAATCCAAGCGGCCTATCACAGCAACCTGATACATATAATGGACTATATTGGGCAAATCCAAATAACTTGAACTTTGATCACGGTGGTGTTCACGTTAACAGTGGCGTTCAAAATTTCTGGTTTTATCTCCTTTGCCAAGGCGGTTCGGGAACCAATGACTTGGGAAATCCTTATTCAGTAACAGGAATTGGAATAACTCAAGCAAGACAAATAGCATATAGGAATCTTGTAACATATTTAAGCCCGAATGCGACTTATATGGATGCTTATAACGGTTCATTGCAATCTGCTCAAGATTTATATGGCAACCCTTCAACTCAATATACTGCCGTTAGACAGGCTTGGTATGCTGTCGGAATTGGTAACGACCCAAATAATTATTGTAGTGGAACAACAAATTTGACTGCTTCGAGTGGAACTATTACAGACGGTAGTGGCTCTGCAAATTATAATAACAATGCAAATTGTAAATGGATAATTGCCCCAGCAGGAGCAACTCAAATCAGTTTAAATTTTACATATTTTGATACAGAAGCAAATTACGATACTGTTTTAGTTTATAACGGTCCAGATGATACATATCCTGTTTTAGCAACTTGGTGGGGTAATACATTACCACCGACAATCAATACTACTGCAGGAGTTGGAGCAATGACTATAAAATTTGTTTCTGACGTTTCAATTACAGCAGGTGGTTGGTCTGCAAATTATACATCAACGGGAATAACTCCAACTTGTGGTGGTGGAACTGTTTTAGCAAATCCTACAGGTTCATTTAATGATGGTTCGGGTGGCGGCAACTATGGAAATAATCAACTTTGTTATTGGTTTATATCTCCACCGTGTGCAAATTCCATAACACTTTCATTTTCTCAATTTAATACGGAATTAAATTATGACGGTATAATTATTTATGATGATTGGGTAGGGACAAACCAATTAGCTGTGTTGACAGGAACAAGCATACCAAGTCCGATTACTTCAAATACTGGAAAAATGTTGGTAATTTTTGTTTCTGATTATTCCTACACAATGCAAGGTTTTTCAGCAAACTACACTTCAACAGGTTCTGCTTATTGTTCAGGGACTACTAATCTAAATACAGCAGACTACGCTACATTTTCGGACGGCAGTGGCTCTAACAATTACTGTAATAATTTAGATTGCCGTTGGCTAATTCAACCACCACAAGCAACAACTGTAACATTGAATTTTACCGCCTTTGACCTTGAAGAAGCTTCACTTGATGGGCTAACAATTTATGATGTAGTTGAAGTTTATAATGGAACTACTACGGCAGCCCCCTTGCTTGGTAAATATACTGGTGGCAATTTACCGCCTGCAATTAGCTCTACAGGTGGTAGTATGCTTGTTCGTTTTGTAACTGATATTAGCGTAACAAAACAAGGTTTTTCAGCCTATTACACCTCAACACAGAATCAATATTGCTCTGGGACAACTACTACCCTGATAGCACAAAGTGGAACATTTACTGATGGTAGTGCTTCAAATAATTATTCAAACAATACAAATTGCTCTTGGCTCATTCAGCCAACAAATGCGACAGCAATTACACTATCGTTTTCTGCCTTCAATACAGAGCTAAATTATGATGGTGTTATTGTCTATGATGGTGCAAATAATACAGCACCAGTTTTAGGACAGTTTTCAGGAACTTCTATTCCTAATTCTGTTTCCTCGACAGGAGGAAGTATGTATGTTGAATTTTTAAGCGACCCTTCTGTTAGAGGACAAGGTTGGACAGCAAATTACACTTCAACAATTACGACTAGAATTGATGAAGCACTTTTAAAAGCTAATTTTAATTTTTATCCAAATCCGACAGATGGAATATTTACTGTGAATTCAGGCTTTGAGAATTCTGCTACTTTAGAAATAATTGACGTTTTAGGAAAGCAAGTTCTAAAAACATTCCAAATTAACAAAGGAGCAAATCAAATTGACGCTTCTGAACTAAACAAAGGAATCTATTTGATAAAATTCAAAATTGGTCAAGGTTATCATACTGAAAGATTAGTAATAAACTAAAGATATTTTATTCTTTGCAAACATAGGATGACATTAGTAAGTGGATTTGTAACTCCTAAGTATTTCTAAGTACTCCTTTACTCTCTAATTCATCCACTCGTTTCTCCACCACCTCATCTTTTTCTAAAACTGGAGCATGATGTGGTTTTATTCGAGCATCAATAATTAGTGGTCCTTCGCAACCCCAATGTTTGTTGTTGATAAATTCATTTACTCCGTAAATATCATCTGCTGGATTACTTCTAGTAAAAGTTACCCATAAAAAGTTGTTGAGGTTTGCTGCAACGAAGTTGGCATCATCTACCAACAAAATCAGCATGACGCCTTCGGTGTTCAATGTTTGAAGTTGGAGGTTTAAAGTTTCAAATTCTTGTTTAGCTTTTTCATAAGTTGTAAAAGCATTCCCATTCATGGCAATTACTCCAGGCATTACCCATTTTGCATTTTCAATAGAACAAGTGGTGGCTAACTCTCGCTTTTTATCGCCCACTGCTGCCATCACTACTTTAGAACCGCTATTAATCGCATTTCCGCTGTAATCGAGTGTGTCTATAGTGGTGTTGGTCTGAAAATGTACATCTCTTTTCCAATCTACTCTTTCCAAAAAATGGATGAAATAGTTTTCAATATCATTACAAGAAAGTATAGGATTGTCTTCTTTGTTAGTAATGAACAAATATTTCGCCAACGAAAGTTGTCCGAAACCTAAAATATGATTGGCAATGGTTAAAAGTTCTTGTGGTTGTTTTAATGTGGTGTAAGGCGTATATCGTTCGCTTCCTATAGCCAACAGTAATGGATGAACTCCTGCTGCATCAACAGCATTTACTTCGTGCAAACCTGGAATTTCTTCAGGAATAGCACTTCCGCTTAGCTCATGAATTAACGCTCCAAATTGCGAGTCTTCTTGTGGCGGACGACCAACAACGGTAAAAGGCCAAATCGCATTTTTTTTATGATACACTTTGTGAACTTTCATCACAGGAAAATCGTGGGTTAGACTGTAGTATCCTAAATGGTCGCCAAAAGGTCCTTCGGGTTTGGTTGCATTAGGGTAAATTTCTCCGGTAATTACAAAATCGGCATCCGTACTCAAGCAATAACCTTCTTGGTAAGTGTATCTAAATCTTCTACCTGATAATGCTCCAGCAAAGGTTAGTTCAGATAATCCTTCGGGTAAAGGCATTACTGCTGCTAAGGTATGGGCAGGATTTCCTCCAATAAAAATACTGACTTTTAAAGGTTTTCCTAAACGGTTGGCTTTTGCCTGATGTACGCCAATTCCTCTGTGAATTTGATAATGTAAACCTATTTCTTTATTCAATTCATACTCATTGCCATTCAATTGCACACGATACATTCCCAAATTACTGTTCATCACTCCAGGTTTTTCAATATCTTCGGAATAAACTTGAGGTAAAGTAATAAAAGCACCTCCGTCATTTTTCCAACATTTAATTAGAGGCAATTTATCTATGGTGGTTTCTAAAAAGTCATGGCTGCTTACTTTTTTGGGCAGTGAGTTTAATGCAAACCACCCCAAAGACAAATGTTTAAAGGGCGATTTTATGGCTTTTATCGGGTTGTTTTTCAGTTCGATAAGCTGTTGTACTTTATCAAAGGTAGAACGGAAAATAAATTTGCTGCGTTCCATTGTTCCAAACAAATTAGATACTGCCTGAAACTCACATCCTTTAATGTTTTCAAATAAAATTGCCGGTCCGCCTTTTTCAAAAACACGCAAATGAATAGCCGCCATTTCTAACTCACCACTTACTTCTTCCTTAATGCGAATTAAGTGTCCGTGCTGCTCTAAGTCTTTTATTAAATCGGATGTGCTTTTGTAAATCATAATTCCCCAAAATTAAGATTTAAGGGGATATGTTTGGAATAAACAATTTTATTATAAAAATTATTCTTGCATTCTTTCAAATTTATTTCTCAAAGTACTTCTATAAGCAAAAGGAGGCTGATTTTTCTTTATAATCTTTCTAATTTCTTCCCATCTATCAATTAATAACTTTGTCATCTCCCAAAAAGATAGCCCATTTTTTGAAGGAGGTTTGATATAAAACATTCCTATTCCATGCTGAACACAAAGGTCTCTTTGGTGGCGAGTAGTTTGTATTCTATAATCTTGAGTAATTACGTATGCTTTTTCTTTTCCAGCTTTTGGAATCCATTCTTCATCCTTCGCTCCTTTGCCAAAAACTTCTGGAATAGATAGTATTTCAATACGTGTACCCTCTTTTACATTAAGTACTTCTTGAAGAATATTTAAAGCGTGAGCTAACTGTCTAGGCATATTTTCATCAATATAAACCTTCATTAAGCAGCTTTTTTACAAAATTTAATAGCATCTGAAACTTGTTTCTCGCTGATGTTATAAATTAAGGCAATAAACTTATTATTTTCTCCTGCTAATGACATATTGAAAATAGTGTCAGGGACAATATTTGTTCCATTAATAACGGGTTGACCAAAGTGATGTTGAGGATCAACTACTATAGAGCTTTTTCTTCCCATTGGCCATAGGCGAGTTGCAAGGTCGTTACTTCCAAAATCAATATTTTTAAAAAACTCCTTAATAAAACCTAAGTTGAATTGAAGTTTACCATCTAATGTTAGTTCCTCTCCATTATAACTGAAGAAAATTTGCTTTCCATCAGTACTCATGGCTTTTATTATTGAATTAGTAGCAAATGGGAATTTAGTTTTATTGATTAATGACAATTTTTGATGAGCCATTAATATATCTTTTGTTTTAACTCCAGCATCACTCAATTGCATAAAAATAAAAAGTTCTATGAGAGTATGAAAATTAATTGCTCTAGCTTTGCCATCAGTCCAAGAATATTGGTTTTCAAAATCATTAGCTAATCTAACATCCCAATATTCTTTTACCCATTTACTCACTTTATAATATGGGATATTAAAAATATGAGCAATATCTGGCAATGTATAAATACCGCCTCCTATTTTACCTTTATTTTCGAACTTAATTACCATTTTTAGATTGTTATCATTTACAAAGATAACTTATTTTCAAGTTAAAAAGTTTCGAAACATATAATTTCAATCAAAAACTACTTGTTTTTCATTTTATTTTTGATAATATTTTCCACTTCTGAAATAGCTACACGCTCTTGTTGCATCGTATCTCTGTTTCTAACCGTAACCATATTATCTTCTAAAGTTTGATGATCAACGGTAATACAAAATGGCGTTCCAATGGCGTCTTGCCTTCTATAACGCTTACCAACAGAGTCTTTCTCATCATATTGACAATTGTAATCCATTTTTAACATATCCATTATTTCACGTGCTTTTTCGGGCAGACCATCTTTTTTTACTAATGGTAAAATAGCAGCTTTGTAGGGAGCTAAAAATGCAGGGATTTTCAATACTGTTCGTTCTGATCCGTCTTCTAATTTTTCTTCTTTATAAGATGATGATAAAATTGCTAAAAATGTTCTATCTAACCCAATAGAAGTTTCTACTACATAAGGCACATAATTTTGGTTGATTTCTGGATCAAAGTATTGCAATTTTTTACCCGAATGTTTTTCGTGTTGTTTCAAATCGAAATCGGTACGAGAATGAATTCCTTCTAATTCTTTAAATCCCATTGGGAAATTAAATTCAATATCGCAAGCAGCATTGGCGTAGTGAGCTAATTTAACATGGTCGTGAAAACGATAGTTTTTTTCATCAATTCCTAACGAAAGATGCCAGTTAATACGCTCATTTTTCCAGTATTCGTACCATTTCATTTCTTCGCCTGGACGAACAAAAAATTGCATTTCCATTTGCTCAAACTCACGCATACGGAAAATAAACTGACGAGCAACTATTTCGTTTCTAAACGCTTTACCAATTTGAGCAATTCCAAAAGGAATTTTCAACCGACTTGTTTTCTGCACATTTAAAAAATTTACGAAAATACCTTGAGCCGTTTCGGGACGTAAATAGATTTTATTAGCTGCTTCGGCAACAGAGCCTATTTCGGTGGAAAACATCAAATTAAACTGTTTTACATCAGTCCAGTTTTTAGAACCACTTATCGGACAAGCAATTTCTAAGTCTTCAATTAATGTTTTGATATCAGCTAAGTTATCATTTTCCATAGCTGTTTTAAACCTGCCTGTAATTTCGTCTATTTTAGCCTGATTTCTCAACATATTTGGATTGGTAGCTCTAAATTGTGTTTCATCAAAATTATCTGCAAAACGTTTTTTGCCTTTTTCTACTTCTTTTTCGTTTTTTAAACGGATTTTTTCGATGTATTCTTCAATTAACACATCGGCACGGTATCTTTTTTTAGAATCTTTATTGTCAATTAGTGGGTCGTTAAACGCATCAACGTGTCCGGAAGCTTTCCAAGTTTCGGGGTGCATAAAAATTGCGGCATCTATCCCTACAATGTTTTCGTGTAGTTGCACCATCGATTTCCACCAAAAATCTTTAATATTCTTTTTTAGTTCAGCACCTAATTGTCCGTAATCATATACAGCACTAAGTCCGTCATAAATTTCACTTGATGGAAATACAAAACCATACTCTTTGGCATGGGAAATAATTTTTTTTAGATTGTCTTCATTTGTTGTCATGTCGCAAAATTAATTTTTTTGAGTTGGTAAAGTCTATAAAGTTGAAACTTTATAAAGTTCAAAGGTAATAGTTCTTGTAAAAGAATTTTATGTTAAAAAAAGAAAAATGAAAAAATAATATTTGTAGATATATAATAATTGTACGTATATTTGCATACTAAAAGTAGCGAACATATGACGATTGGAAATTTTGAATTAAATAATATTTATAACATAGATTGTGTAGAGGGCATGAAATTATTGCCTGATAACTGCATTGATTTAGTTATTACCTCCCCACCTTATGATGATTTAAGAGACTATAATGGTTATAAATTTGACTACCAAAAAATTGCTAACCAATTATATAGAGTTATTAAAGAAGGAGGCATCGTAGTTTGGATTGTTGGCGATAAAATTAAAAACGGTAATAAATCTTTAACAAGTTTTAAACAAGCATTATTTTTTCAAGAAATCGGATTCAATGTACATGATGTTATGATTTATCAAAAAAAAAACACTCCATTTATGAGGCTAAATGCTTACACTAATTGTTATGAATTTATGTTCATTTTTGCTAAAGGTAAGCCAAATACTTTTAATCCATTGAAAACAAAAACTGTAAGGAATGGAGTTGAAAAACTAGTAGCAAATAAAAAATCTGATGGTATAAATAAAAAAGTAGTTGGTGAACTAAAAAAAGAAAAAACACTAACTAATATTTGGGATTATGCTGTTGGTTTAGGTGGTTCTACTAATGATAAAATTGCTTTTGAACATACAGCAATTTTTCCAGAAAAATTAGCAAACGACCATATTATGTCATGGACAAATGAAAACGATATAGTTTTTGATCCGATGAGTGGTTCTGGAACTACATGTAAAATGGCTAAAATTAATAATAGGAAATTTTTAGGTATGGAAATTTCTAAAGAATATACTGAATTATCAATTAAAAGATTAAAACTACTAGAACATCAACTTTTTTGATTATATTCTTTTAAATAATTAATTGCTTTATTTAACAATGTGATATCATCTTTAAATCTTCCTAATCCTGTATTACAACTATCACATAACCATGCTCTAGCCATACCATTTTCGTGGTTATGGTCAATAACTAAATTTGCAGTAATATCAGGTATTGAACCTTTTTCACAAATTGGACAAACAAAAAATTTATTAGGTTTTATTTCTAACATTCTTTTTCTTTCGCTGGATAACAACTTAACACCATCTATATTTAACCTACAATTTCTACAACTTGGTCTAGTAGTTTTTCTACCTTGAGCATCAGTTTGATTTATTTCAAAATCAACAAAATCTTCTTTTAAAATATGACAAACATTACAAACTTTAAACTTATGTGGTTTGCCAGTTTCTGCTATGTTTAAAAAATCTATATCAACATTATTTAATTCTATTTCAATTCTATTTCCAATAAAAAAAATTTTAGAAACTTCATTGCTAATAACCTCTTCAACAACACCAACAGAATTTTTAATTAATTCATTATGATTGTTCTTTAAAATTACAAAATCATTTATTTTTAACATCATATTAATTGTTTAATCTCTACATCAAGAGCTTTAGCAATTTTCTCAATATTTACGAGAGTGATGTTTTTCTCTGCTCGTTCAACCATTCCAATATAAGTTCTATGAACATTAGCCAAATCAGCTAATTGCTCTTGTGAAAGATTTTTTGAAACCCTAATTTCCCTAACTCGATCTCCAAATTTAATAGAAATTGATTTTTTAGTCATATTGCTAATTTCAGTATGCAAAATTAAACTTAAACCGAAGTCTTTACAACCGACTAAAGGTAGCAATTAAATATTAGGTTATATTGTGTAAAACAACGAAGACAATAGGCTTTAGCTTGGTTAATCGCATCGTTTTCAAATTGCATTTACATATATCACTTTTCAACTAATAATATACTACTTTTACAAAAAAAAAAATTATAATCAATAAAACATGAAGATACTCATTACGGGCGGAGCAGGATACATAGGTTCTCATACTATTATTGAAATGTTAGAAACCACCAACTGGGAGGTTATTGCTGTGGATAATTATTCCAATTCAACAGAAGATACCTATGAACGTATTGAAAAAATTACAGGAAAAGCAATAAAATATTACAATATAGATTTAAAAGATAAAGATGCTACGCATAAATTATTTTTGGAGCATAACGATATTCAAGGCATAATTCATTTTGCTGCGTTCAAATCTGTTTCGGAATCGGTTGCAAATCCGTTGATGTATTACGATAATAATATTAATTCCTTACTGAATATTTTGGCTTGTCAGAAAGCATTTAAAGTTCCTTATCTCATTTTTTCTTCTTCGTGTTCAGTTTATGGAAATATTAACGAATTGCCTGTTACGGAAGAAACGCCATTTAATAAAACGGAATCGCCTTATGCTTACACCAAACAAATTGGAGAACAACTTGTTGCTGATTTTATAAAAGTAAATCCAGCATTAAAAGCCATTTCATTGCGTTATTTTAATCCTGTTGGTGCACACAAAAGTGGGTTAAATGGTGAGTTACCATTGTCAACTCCTAGTAATTTAGTACCTTACATCACACAAAGTGCCATTGGAAAATTAAGTCAATTAACCATTTTTGGTAATGATTATAACACAAAAGATGGCACTTGTGTTCGAGATTACATTCATGTTAGTGATATTGCTTCGGCTCATGTATTGGCGTTACAACAACTCATAAAAACACCTCATTTTCCATCGCAAAGCATTATAAATTTGGGAACAGGAGTTGGTGTAACCGTTTTAGAAGTAATTGAGGCTTTTGAAAAAGTTACGGATAAAAAATTAAATTATACGATTGGAGAACGAAGAGCAGGCGATGTTGCTGCCATTTATGCCAATAATGATAAAGCAAAAAAACTGTTGAACTGGAAGCCTATCTACACTATTGAAGATATGATGCGTTCTGCTTGGAAATGGGAGCAGTGTTTGAATAAAAAGTAATAATACTTATTAATCTAACACACTCTACTCAAGCACTTGTTTTTCAGAGTGTTGTTTCGATTCCCACCTCAGGTTCTGAATTGATTTAGAGGTTTTTTTTGTTACAATTCCTCTTTCAAACTCAGTAAAAAAGCTTTTACATTTTCTAATGATTTTATGACTTCGAGGTTCTCTTTGGTGGATTCCTGAAATGGTGCTGCTCCACTTTTAAGTTTGTTTTTGGCTCCTTCTAAGGTATATCCTTTTTCTTTTACCAAATGAAAAATAATATGAAAATTATCAATATCTTTTTTGGTAAACAGCCGATTGCCTTTTTTGTTTTTTTGAGGCTTAATAATATCAAACTCCTTTTCCCAAAAACGAATTAAGGAAGTATTGACATTAAACATGCTTGCCACTTCACCAATAGTATAAAATAATTTACCGTCAGTCATGTAGCAAAAATACTCAACATATGTAGGTTTTTGGGAATTTTGACGAATTTATTTTTTCCTTTATCAAGACACGGCATTCAGCCAGTGGCTGTTTGAGCGAACTTGTGTGTAAGCCAAGCATTCGCCTAAGGCGGACGGTTAAAATTTTAACGCAGAGAAAGGACGGCAAAAGCCCTGTGGACTTTTGAGCGAGACCATGCGACAGAGAAAGAGTGAAAAAACTGAAAATCAGGAAGTGACGAACGAAGCAAGGGCAGAGGCAAAGATTTCTTTGACTATGCCTTGCAAGGAGGAAGAAGGCGAAGCCAGTTTTACTTTTGTAAATGACTAGTTTTTAAAATGAGAATAACGAAGAACCGAGCAAAGTGAGTTCATGAACCGAACAAAGTGAACTCACGAACCGAACAAAGTGAGTTCACTCACACTTATAAAAAAAATAAGCAAAAGTGAGTAATACCTATAAAAAAAATAAACAACAATGAGTAAAACCTTAGAAAAACAATAAATATGCTGAATAAGTTGGACTTTACAGACAGACTCTGTTCAGATAATTTTTCACTGTATATCTGTACCAAGGATGAATGCCTTCCAATTTTATTTCGCCTACTAGAACTTTATAGTATGCCGATTCAAAAAATTTTAAAAGCACTTCAT
Organism: Vicingaceae bacterium; assembly: GCA_019429185.1. Classification (GTDB taxonomy): domain Bacteria; phylum Bacteroidota; class Bacteroidia; order Flavobacteriales_E; family Vicingaceae; genus BRH-c54. The sequence goes on along the minus strand of JAHYJH010000050.1, from coordinate 3,555 downwards.
CTGCATCTTTAGGGTGAAGCAACTGACGCTTTGATTTTATGAGTTTTTTTAATAGCTGCTCTGTAAAAACATAGGTATTAGTAAGAAATTCAGCATGTAAAATATTAAATTCAAAACCTGCAAAATGAACCGGAAGGTCTTCATCACGTTCTGTTAATCCACAAGTTAATAACTGTTCAATTTCTTCTTTTATCGTTTTGCTATACTTTTTATTTATTCGATGCTCTTCCAGTAGCAAAGTCATGTATTTTCTCCCCATTACAAAAGGATGAATACTATTGCTTTTTGTTTCAATGTTCTTAATAATAGCAGCTCGCTTTTCACATTCTGCTGTATTCTTGTTTAAAAACGCATTATAATACAACAGTGCATTTGCAAAAATAACATCCTGAGGTTCTGTAACAATTTGAAGGTATTGTTCCAGTCCTTTCCCATAAAATCCATTTAGATGTTCTTCATTTATCCAACGTTCAATAAAAAATTTTCTGCCATTTTCAGTTTTCACAAATTGAGGAAACACTTCTTCTTGCAGTTTTTTATCTAATCTAATTTGATATCCTATATGAACCATAAGCGATTGTCGTTCAAATTCGTTTAGTGCTAAATCAAAAACCTGAACAACAGCTTTATCATATTGATGTAATGCATAAGAAACCGCCAGTTTTAACAAATTTAATTTCCGTTCATCTTCATATTCATTGGCAATTTCTTTAAGCAATGCGTTGTTAAAACCATCATATTTAGTTAACAAGCGAGAAAGAATATAAAATTCTAAAAAAGCAGCATTACCAAAACTATAAAAAGAACTATAAGCTCCATATTTATTAAGCTCTTTTTCTTCCTTTAAAATGTTGTACGAAACCAAATCAACATGTGCTTTTTTATATTTCGATATAATATCCTGAATATCTTTCCTGGTAATACGCCCCCCTTCTTTACCATTGTTAGTCAACTCCATAATTTTATCAAAAAAGAGTTTCTTTTCATAAGCATAAGCCGTTTTCCAAACTTTTTCTGTAAAAAATTGGTTGAGAATAGCCCAATCGTTGGTAAATGTTTTTTGTTGATTTTTTTCTAACAGTTCTAAGTAAAAAGGAGATAAAAAGGGTGTGCTAATAAATAGTTCATTATCTGCATTAAGCTTGTCTAACCGAATTGTATCTAAATTAACACACTGTTCACTTTTAAATGTATTAAAATTAACACCAAACCACTTATTTTGAAGATTTGAAGAAAACACATCAGACAATCTTACCCATGTATAAGGTCTAATGGAAATAATTATTTTTACATTATTGTGTTGACTAAGAAATTTAGCCAATTCAAAGAAAATTGTTCTAATTTCTAAAAAATTGTATGCAGTTTCTTCAATTTCATCAATAATAATTAAATCATATTTGTCTTTTAATGCAGTAAGATGTTCACATAAACTTAGGTCTTTACGTTTTAGCGGAGAACCACATAATGCAAAACAACTTTGTTGATAGTTTTCTAAAAATTGAGCAAGTAAAATAGTTTTACCCATTCCTCCTTCAGCAATTATTGCTGTAACCGAAGCATCTGAGGCAATAAAATCAGCAATGAAACGCAAACCACTTGTATGAGTTACCCATTTTTTTGGATTGGTTAACGAGTTAGCTTTAGCATACTCGATAAAGCCAGATATGGTATTATTGTTTTTAACCGTTTCAGCTAATTGATATTTCTTTAAAAAACATTGATAATCTTCATTGCCAATATATTTTGCCAATACGTTTAGCGTATAATTATTAGGGTTGCTTTTGGATTTAATAAACCCAAACAAACGCTTTATGGTGGAGCCACTAACTCTTTCTCCTGTTACTTGTAAAATATCTTGAGCAAGGTTATCGCAATCTTTTGAATGAAGAATCTCAAAGGGATATTTTTCCTCTACCTTTTCAAGAAGAACGCTTAAATCACTATTTGTTTTTAACTCAATCACGGCAACAAAGATAATCTATTCAAGCATAGGTTTTTGCCATAAAAAGATTCTTGATTGATTTGATATAATGTTTTTGTAGGAGAGGTGTATATTTTTGGAGGGAAATTAAAAATTTAAAAAATGAAAGAAAAATTACAAACATTAACAATAGCAGGAAGTATAGCACTAATAATCAGCTCTTGTGGAGGTGGAGGAAATTCTATTTCTGAAGTCAAATTAATTCCAGTATTAAGTGGTAAAGAATACCAGTATATTGATAGAGAAGGAAAAATTATTATCAATCCACAGTTTAGGGAAGCATCTGTTTTTAGAGAAGGGCTTGGATTAGTTCGAACTTCAGGTGATGAATCAAAATGGGGATTTATTGATGAAGCAGGGCAATACAAAATAAATGCTCAATATAAAGAAGCTACTATTTTCTCTGATGGGTTAGCTTGGGTTGTTAGTGAAAATGGTGCTCCTGAAGCAATAAACACAAAAGGAGAAATCCAATTTAACCTACCAGAGACTGAAAAAGTTAAAGTTTTTAAAGAGGGATTAGCTGCATTTAGCACAATAAACGAAGATGGCGAAGAAAAATGGGGATTTGTAGATAAAAAAGGAACAATTGTAATAAATGCTCAATTTACTGAAACTTCAAATTTTAATAATAAAATGTGTGCAGTAAGCAATAATGATGGCAAATGGGGTTTTATTGATAAAGAAGGTAAAATTTTAATCAACCACCAATTTGATTTTGCAGATGATTTTATAAATGGCAAATGTGTTGTTAATTCTGGTGGAAAAAGTGGGGTTATTGATGAAGAGGGAAAATATATTATCAACCCTCAATTTAAGAGCATTACCATTGATGGTGATATGTTTTTTGTAAATCAAGATGGTAAATTCGGTTGGTGCGACAAGGAAGGTAAAATCCTTATTAATCCTCAATTCTCACATGCATTTCCTTTCTTAGGAAATAAAATAACGGCAGTACAATCTGGAAAAAGTTACGGATATATAGATATGGAAGGAAAAATAGTTATTAATCCGCAATTTGATATTGCTATGCCATTTAATGGTAAGCTAGCATTAGTAACTAGTAGTAATAAAATTGGTTTTATTGATAAGGAAGGTAAATATATTATTAACCCTCAATATGATAATATTTCTAAGGATTATATAGTCTATAAATCAACAGGTAAATCAATATACGAAAGTATTAAAACAGATTTTTTTAATATTAGTGCCATAATATCCCGAATTAATTTTGAGTCGCCAGAAGGTTTATCATTTAACTCAAAAATATCTGATGTACTTGATAAATTTAAAAAATCACAACAAGATTTTAGTAAATATGGTAGAGAGCATTTAGTTATTTCGTCAGAAAAAATAACAAATGATGCTACATTAGATTTCTATATTTTAGACAATCCTTGGGTGGGAAATTATTATAATTATACATTTAATAAAGAATTAAATCTAACTAGTGCATTGATTAACAATTGCCTGTCGATAAATATATTGTCTGCTTGATAATAGGTTTGCATTTTTCTTTTTTTTTGCGGTAAAAAATGAGACGAGCATTACAAATTACAGTTAGTAAGCGAGTA
>JAHYJH010000049.1 GCA_019429185.1 Vicingaceae bacterium | reverse complement strand
AGATACCGTAACCATTAATACCAATGGACTAAACTTAACAATCACCAACATAATTCCAGAAACTTGCTTTGGAGCTTGTGATGGAATTGCGGTTGTGGCTGCTGGAACTGGAACTGCACCTTTTACCTATCAGTGGAATGTTACAAATCCTATTCAAGTAACTCCAACAGCTACAAACCTGTGTGTAGGAACTTATACTGCTGTGGTTACAGACAGTTTAAATTGTGCTGATTCAATTTCTGCAACAGTAACAGGGCCAACTCAAATCGTACCTACTATTGTTGTTACTACACCAGTAAGTTGTAATGGCGTTTGCGATGGTGTTTTAACAGCCAATCCTTCAGGAGGAACACCAGGTTATACGTATTTATGGAACGACCCACTGGCTCAAACCACTCAAACAGCAACTGGATTGTGTGCAGGAACGTACATTGTTGTTATTACTGATGCAAACGGTTGTTCTGTTACTGATTCTTTAACACTAACCGAACCAGCTGCAATTTTAGCAAACGAAACGCTTGTTTTACCAGCTTGTAATGTGTGTGATGGTTCAATTACTTTGAATCCTACGGGTGGTATAGGACCATTTACTTTCTTTTGGACTACACCAACAAGCCCTCCTAACCCAACAACAGCAGTTGTAACTGGTCTTTGTGCTGGAGCATATACGGTTGATATAACTGACCAAGGAACAGGTTGTGTAACATCATTTACTTTTGCATTAAGCAATTCTAATGCTCCAATTCCTAATTCAACTCCAACAGATATAAGCTGTAATGGATTGTGTGATGGGCAAATAGTAGCAGCACCAACTGGTGGAACTGCTCCTTATTCAATTTCATTTAATCCAGGTGGAAATTCAAACCCAGCAACTGGTTTGTGTGCTGGAATTTATACAGTTACAGTTACAGATTCACTTGGTTGTATAGGTGTTGAGGTAGATACAATAACTGAACCTGATGCTATTCAAACCAATATTAGCAGTACGCCTATTACTTGTAATGGTGCTAACGATGGAACCGCTTTAGTTAATTTAATTGGAGGTACTCCTAATTATGGTTTTGTATGGTTACCAACCAATCAAAGTACGAATCCTGCTCTTAGTTTACCTGCGGGAACACATATTGTAACTATTACTGATGCCAATGGTTGTAGCGTTGTTGATAGTGTGTTGATTACTGAACCAACCCAAATAAATATAACTTCAACAATAACAGATGTAACTTGTTCTTCTGTTTGTGATGGAGAAATTTCGGTAGTTGCTAGCGGTGGAGCAGGAAATTATACCTATCAATGGAATGGAAATACTACAGCCGGACAACCTGCAATACAAAACGGATTATGTTTTGGAGCAAATACCCTCATTGTGTTAGATCAAAATGGATGTAGTAATTCCTTTACTTTAAATGTTGGAGCTATAGACACTGTTACTGCTCTTGCAAGTAATGATACTTCTGTTTGCGTAGGAACACCAGTTGATTTAGTAGGAACTTCCATGGGTAATGTGGCAGCAGTAGAATGGTTTGAATTACCAAGCATGACTTCTATAGGAATAGCTAATGGAGTTACCGTATTACCAACTACATCAGGAACTATTTGTTATGTATATCAAGTAACAGGAACCAACGCAGGATGTATTGATAGAGATACGGTTTGTGTAAATGCAGAACCTTTACCAATAGCAAATGCAGGAATAGACGTTACCATCATTGAAGAAAATTCAACGGTATTAAATGCATCAGGAGGAGGTTCTTACTCTTGGTCGCCAAGTACAGGATTGAGCGACTCTACCGTTGCCAACCCTATTGCAAATCCTATTGTTACAACAACCTACACTGTAACCGTAACTTCTTCGTTTGGTTGTGTTGCTTCCGATAGTGTTGTAGTTACAGTACTTCCAAAAATTGTTTTCCCAGACGGAATTACGCCAAATGGAGATGGAGTGAATGATGTTTGGATAATTGATTTTATTGAAGAATTTCCAAATAATGTAGTTGAAATATATAACCGTTGGGGAGAATTACTTTTCCACGCAGATGGCTATAAACAAGATTGGGACGGTAGATACAAAGGAAAAGAATTACCCATTGGAACGTATTATTATATTATAGAATTAAATGATGGATTAACGAAACCATTTACAGGGCCTATAACCATATTGAGATAATTAATGTAACAATTTGAAAATTTGAAAATGTAACAATTAACGGAATACCGAAAACTGTAAACCGTGAACTGATAAACCGAAAACCAGATGAAAAATACATACCTATTAATAATAACGCTTGTGCTTTTAGTGAGTAATGCTTATGCTCAGCAATTACCTCACTTTAGTCAATATTATTTGAATGATTTTTTAATAAACCCTGCGGTTGCTGGGGCGAATAATTATTTTGAAGGAAAATCAAGTCATCGCTACCAATGGGAAGGAATTACTGATGCACCAAGAACTTATACATTAAGTGTAAATGGACCTACAAAAAACGAGAAAATGGGTCTAGGTGGATATTTATTTACCGACATCGTTGGACCAACTCGAAGAACAGGGTTTAATTTAGCTTATTCCTATCATGTAAAGTTAAATGATAAGTTAAAGTTAGCTTTTGGGCTTTCTGCTGGATTACTTCAATTTACAATTGATGGTTCTAAAATTACCTTGAGAGATGAAGGAGATGCAATTATTACAAATGGAGTTCAATCTGTATTAATTCCAGATGCCGGTTTTGGTACATACTTATACCACAAAAAGTTTTATTTTGGATTTTCTGCACCACAACTTTTAAACAGCAAAGTAGAATTTTTTGATGATGGAAAAAATCCAAATGGAAAATTGCCAGCTCACTTTTTTGTTACAGGTGGCTATAAATATGATTTGTCAGATGATTTTATGCTTGAACCTTCCTTTTTTGTCAAATATATTTCTCCGGCACCAGTAATGTATGATGCAAGTTTAAGAATAATGTATCAACAAAAAGTATGGTTAGCAGGAACATATAGACATGATGATGCCATTGCTTTATCTGTAGGATATTTGATAAACAATAGTTTTTCGATTGCTTATGCATACGACTTCACCACTTCCAACATTAAAAATCACATTAGTGGTTCACATGAATTGATGATAGGAGCACGATTTTATAACGCAAAAAAGAATAAAAAATCTACACCTTCTATTGAGTAATCTTAGTGTTTTCCAAAGTAACACCTTCAATTTTGGTTGATTGAGTCCAGTCTAAAAAGTCAAAAAAATAAAAAATGCCACAAAGTCGCTAAGATGCACAAAGAACTGAATTGCAATATTTTAAACTTTGTGGTACTTTGAGCCTTTGTGTCTTAGTGGCAAAGAAATGACTTTTTAGACTGGACTCTTAGTTGTTTTTTTATTTCTTCTTACCTACTGAAATGTTAATAACAATTAAAAACTATTTTGCAAAATTAATTATGCCTTTTTTGCCCTGAGTAATTTTGGGTAAAAACATATAATTGTATGAATGTAGAGTTGTTAAGAAAATATATGCGTGAAAACACCACGCAACAGACTCGAAACCGAGCTTCTTCATTAGCTGCCAAATTGGTTGAGATTGATAGCGATAGTGCAGTTTTTGAATGTCAAGGCAATGCCTATGAACCTTATGAAATTACCATCAATGCAAATGATAAATATACTGAAGCAGAATGTACTTGCCCTTATAATTACGCTGGAATATGCAAACATTCCTTAGCCTCAATTAGAGAACTGATTAGGATACTTGATGAAGATACTGAAAAAAAAGCATCTATTTCAAATGTATCGGATAAATTAGACTCTATAAATCCTCACACACAAAAACTATTAGCTGCGATATTTGGAGAGAATGATTTAGAAATACTTGAAGACAAAACCATAAATAAAAATAGCACTTCTAAAACATTATTTCAATTGCCTCCTCCTACACGTACAAAAGTTATAAAAAACGAGTTAGCATTACCTAATAACGAGATTACCAAAGAATTGCTATCGGAATTAGACCGTAAAATAGTATCTTATTATTATTACTCCGATAAAGTTAGTTTAACTAAGGTTACACCTAATTTAGTAGAATCTAAGTCTGGCGGTTGGAAATCAAATGTACAATCGTTGGTTTTTGATAGAGAAAAAAGTATTTTAACTTTTAATTGTGATTGTTCAAACGCTAAAAACATTTGTAGGCACAGTGCCGATGCTTTTGCTCTTATCTACAATAATTTTGGCAACGATTTTTTTAAAGCTAATTACTTAGATAATTTTATATCAGAGCATCTTGCAAAATTTAATTTAACATTACAAGACGACTATCAAAAGTTTTTTACTTACGAGCTAACACCTAAAGGAGTTGAAATAAAATCGCCTTATAAAAACATTACAAACAGCATAAAAACTTTTCAGTTTTATGACAAGACTGAAACAGAAGATATTGCATTGCTCCCCTATTTACAAAAAAAAGACGACCTAAACGGATTAGGTTTTGTTTTTGAATTTTCGAGCAAAAACTTTTCGGGATTATTTCCTGTTTATGCTAAATTTAACAAAGATAAAAGTGACTTTGCATCGAGCTTTAAAATAATTACTCACAATAATTATGGTTATGCTAATGAGTTGCCTTTATATAAAATTGAAAATCAAGAAGAACAAGTGTTAGCATTAAAAACAATACAGTTTGATTATCTCAAAATTAAAGTAACCAATAAATTAAATGTTAGTGATTTAAAACAAGGAATTAACACATTTCAGCAACTTGCAACTAAAATTAATGATTTTTTTATTTATGAATACAATCCTAAAAAAACATTAACTAGAAAAAATTTATCCAAAATAACCGTTTCAGAACAACCGATAACTTTATTTTTTACACTTACCGAATCAAAATTATTTTATACGTTAAAAGCAAAACTATCGGTAAACGAAACAACCCATAATTTAGGAAGTTCAACAATGTTGATAACACCATTTTTCGTAAAAATAAAAGATGTAATTTATCCTATTTCTAGTTCCGATTTATCGGTTTCTATGCTTCACTTTGCTAACCAACCCGAAACGAACTACATTAAAAAAGACATTAAAGAAATCTATGAAAATATTATTTTACCGCTTTCTAAGAAATACGAGGTGCAATCAACTATTTTTAAAAAACAAAAAAAACAAGACGTAACTTTTACCGAAGATACCTTAGAAAAGCATGTTTATATTACTGATTTAGATGGTGAATTTATACTTTTTAAACCTATTGTGAGCTATAACGATAAATTAATTTCGTTGTTTTCTAACGAGCTGCTTACAACCGAAACAGATAAAAATTCGATACAATATACCAACAGAAACCAAGCGTATGAAGATAATTTTTTAGAAGAATTAAAAGTATTACACCCTGATTTTGAAAACCAAACTCATTTTTTTTATTTAACCCCCGAACAACTTTTTGAAAACTATTGGATGCTACATGCAACCGAACGCATGAAACAATTAGGAATAAAAGTTTTTGGAGCAAATGAGCTTAAATCATTCAAATATAACTTAAACAAACCTACCATAAATGTATCCATAGCATCGCAAATAGATTGGTTTGATGTGGCTATTGATATAAGTTTTGGAAATCAAAAAGTAACACTAAAAGATGTGCAGAAAGCCATCATAAAAAAATCAAATTATATTACCTTAGGTGATGGCACAATTGGTATTTTACCCGAAGAATGGATGAAAAAATTCTCTAATTATTTCAAAGTAGGGGAAATTAAGAAAAACGCCATTCAATTATCTAATTATCAGTTTGGAATAATTGAAGAACTATATCAAGAAATTGAAACCAAACCAGCATTTTTAGAAGAACTATACCAAAAGAAACAACGCTTACAAAACCTTTCAAAAATTGAAAGTATTTTAATTCCTAAAGAAATAAAAGCCAACTTACGTGATTATCAACAACACGGATTAAACTGGCTTACCTTTTTAGATACCAATAAACTTGGTGGCTGTTTAGCTGACGATATGGGGCTTGGAAAAACCTTGCAAGCCATCACTTTTTTAATGCACCTCAAAAAAACAAAAAAAGACATACAACCTTCGTTAATTATAGCTCCAACCTCGCTTATTTTTAATTGGAAGAACGAAATTAACAAATTTGCTCCTTCATTAAAAGCGATGCTTTTTATTGGAAACAACCGAAAAGAATTGCAAGATAAATTTAATGGTTTTGATGTGATTGTTTCAACGTATGGGGCATTGCTCAACGACATTGTTTTTTTACAAGATTATCAATTTAACTATGTTATTTTAGATGAAAGTCAAGCAATAAAAAATCCTCAATCAAAAAGATACAAAGCAGTACGTTTGCTAAAAGCTTATAACCGATTAGTATTAACAGGGACACCCATAGAAAATAACACCTTTGATTTGTATGCTCAATTTAATTTTTTAAATCCGGGTTTGTTGGGTTCTATGAGTCATTTTAAAACAGAATTTTCAAACGCTATTGATAAAGAAAAAGATATAGAAACATCTAAATTGCTAAGTAATATTGTTTCTCCATTTATATTAAGACGAACAAAAGAACAAGTAGCAACAGAACTACCAGCAAAAACAGAAGAAATTATTTACTGCGAAATGAGCAAAGAACAACGCAGTGTTTATGAAAATTTTAAGAATAAATACAGGGATTATTTGCTTAATAAAATAGATGAGAATGGTGCTGAAAAATCGCAAATGTATGTTTTAGAAGGACTTACAAAGTTAAGGTTAATTTGCAATTCTACTGCTTTAATTAATGAAGAAGAAGATTATGGAAATATTTCAGTGAAATTAGAAACGCTTATTGAAATAATTAAAGACAAAACAGGAACACATAAAATATTAGTTTTTTCGCAGTTTGTTAAAATGCTACAATTAATTAAAACTAGGTTAGAAGAAGAAAAAATTGAATATGAATATTTAGATGGGCAAACCACCAATAGGGAAGAAAAAGTTAATAATTTTCAAGAAAATACCGATGTTAGGGTGTTTTTAATAAGCCTAAAAGCAGGAGGAACGGGGTTGAATTTAACAAAAGCCGATTATGTTTTTATTATTGACCCATGGTGGAATCCAGCAGTAGAAAACCAAGCAATAGACAGATGTTACCGAATAGGACAAACACAAAATGTGATGGCTTACCGAATGATTTGTAAAGACTCTATCGAAGAAAAAATAATTCAGCTTCAACAAAAAAAGAAAACCGTAGCAGCAAATGTTATTCAAATTGACGAAACAGCAAAAAAATCATTTGATGCAAAACAAATAAAAGAGCTATTTAGTTGAAAGATAGGTTATAAAGACTCAATTCTCTTTACTTCCCTTCTGAAACAGCGATAATTTTTTGTTCTAATTCGTCCATCAATTTTGGGTTATCTTACAGCAATGTTTTTACGGCATATCTTCCTTGCCCGAGTTTTGTTTCGCTATAACTAAACCAACTTCCCGCTTTTTTAGTACAGTATCTAAATAAGCATGAATAATTTGGGTTAAGAAAAAAAAACCACTATGGAACTCCAAAGTGGTTTTTTTTGTACTTGACGTGAATTATCAATTACAATTTTTGTCTAAAGTAGCTTCAATGTTTAATTCAATAACGCTCCAAAGTTTGGTAACACCATCTTCTCCTTTGTGTAAATCTTCGCAAACTTTATTTAACGAAGCAATAGCAGCATCACCACTAAAGTTAGCTAAATCAATCTCGCCTGTTAAACTTACTTTGTTATCATTAACTTTATAATCAAGTGTAACTTCTTTCTCAATGTTGTTAAGGGTTAAATAAAATGTACACGTTCCGTTTTCATTATTTCCTTCAACAGACTTTGTATGACCAATAATTAAATCTGTAGCATCCATAGCACCAAAAAAAGAAGCAATAATTTTAGCATCTCGCTCTTCATTTTTTGAAAAAATACTTTCCGTTACAATTGTAAAAGTTATGTTGTTGAGAACCTCTGTAATTTTAGTTGATTTCTCACCACTTTTTATCATTACCTGATTAAAAGTTCCACCAACACCAACTTTTGCAGTTGTTTTAAAAGCAGTCCAATTTACTGTTGCTGTGGAATTGTTTGTGTACTGATAAAAACAAATAGGTTCTGCATTTGCAGATGTTTCTTCTGTTTGTTGTTCACCTCCAGCACAAGAATATAAAATTGCTGAAGAAATTACGATTAGCGATAAAAATGTTTTTTTCATTGTTATAAAAATTTGAGTTAAGTTTCGTCAAAAGTACTATTTTTTTTAGGTTACTTATTAATCGATGAAAGTCTTATATTATACATTTGGTGTTTTTTGTGAACGCTTTTTACCTCACACTCTCAATCATTACTTCTAAAATAGCTTGTGCTGCTTTACAGATTTTTGTTCCTGGACTAAATATTTCCACCGCTACAGCATTAACCTACATTGGCTTTGTGCGTTGGAAAAAGTCCCCCTTCGGGGGATTTAGGGGGCTTTCACACTCTCAATCATTACTTCTAAAATAGCTTGTGCTGCTTTACTTATTTTTGTTCCAGGACCAAATATTCCAACAGCTCCGGCATTAAATAAAAACTCATAATCTTGTTGAGGAATAACTCCTCCAACAATTACCAAAATATCTTCTCTACCAATATTTTTTAGTTCTTCAATTACTTGCGGAACTAAGGTTTTATGTCCGGCAGCTAAAGAAGAAACCCCTAAAATATGCACATCATTTTCAGCAGCTTGTTTGGCAGCTTCGGCAGGTGTTTGGAATAATGGACCAATATCCACATCAAAACCTAAATCGGCAAAGGAAGTAGCAATAACTTTAGCACCTCTATCATGTCCGTCTTGCCCCATTTTAGCCACCATAATTCGTGGTTGTCTGCCATCTAATTGAGCAAATTCGTCTGCCAATGCTTTGGCTTTTAAAAAGTCTTTATCATCCATAATTGTTGAACTATAAACACCGCTAACAGAGCGGATTTGTGCTTGATATCTTCCAAAAACGGCTTCTAATGCATCTGATATTTCACCCAACGTAGCTCTTTCTTTGGCTGCTAAAACTGCTGCATCTAAAAGGTTCCCGTTTCCTGAACGTGCAATTTCGGTAATATTTTTTAAAGCTGCTTGTACTTTTTCGTTATTTCTATCAGCTTTTATTTTAGTTAATCGTTCAATCTGACTACTTCTAACCTTAGTATTATCTACTTCTCTTACTTCAAATTCTTCATCAGCATCAACAATATATTCGTTTACGCCTACAATAATTTCTTTACCACTATCAATACGAGCTTGTTTTTTGGCGGCAGCCTCTTCAATTCGTAATTTAGGAATACCTTTTTCTATGGCTTTTGCCATTCCACCGTGTTTTTCTACTTCCTCAATTAATTCCCAAGCTTTTTCAGCTAATTGATGGGTGAGTGTTTCTATGTAGTAAGAACCACCCCAAGGATCAACAGTTTTACAAATTTCTGTTTCATTTTGGATAAAAAGCTGGGTATTTCTGGCTATACGAGCAGAATAATCGGTTGGCAACGCAATGGCTTCATCTAAGGCATTGGTGTGTAACGATTGTGTTCCTCCTAACGCAGCAGCCAATGCTTCTACACAAGTTCGTGTAATATTATTGTACGGATCTTGCTCGGTTAAACTCCAACCACTCGTTTGGCAATGCGTTCTTAATGCCAACGATTTTTCATTTTTAGGATTAAATTGTTTAACAATTTTAGCCCATAACAACCTGCCTGCACGCATTTTGGCAATCTCCATAAAATGATTCATGCCTATTCCCCAAAAGAAAGAAAGGCGAGGAGCAAAGTCATCAATGTCCATTCCCGATGCAATGCCTGTACGCAAATATTCTAAACCATCGGCTAAGGTGTAAGCCAATTCAATTTCGTTAGTTCCACCTGCTTCTTGTATATGGTAGCCCGAAATACTAATAGAATTGAATTTCGGCATCTTTTCAGAAGTATATTTGAAAATATCGGCAATAATTTTCATGGAAGGCAATGGTGGATAGATGTATGTATTTCGAACCATAAACTCTTTTAAGATGTCATTTTGTATGGTTCCTGTAAGTTGTTCGGGCTTTACACCTTGCTCTTCGGCAGCCACAATATAAAAAGCTAAAATCGGAATTACCGCTCCATTCATGGTCATAGAAACTGACATTTTATCCAATGGAATTTGGTCGAATAAGATTTTCATGTCTTCCACAGAATCTATGGCAACTCCAGCTTTGCCGACATCACCAACTACTCTTGGGTGGTCGGAATCGTAACCTCTGTGTGTGGCTAAATCAAAAGCTACTGATAGCCCTTTTTGTCCGGCAGCTAAATTTCTTCTGTAAAAAGCATTGGATTCTTCGGCAGTACTAAAACCTGCATACTGTCTAATAGTCCACGGACGCATAACATACATGGTAGCATAAGGACCTCTTAAGTTTGGAGCAATTCCTGCTCCGTAATTCAAGTGCGTTAGTGGGGCAATATCTGCTTTGGTATAATTAGCTTTAACTTCAATAGATTCGGCAGTTTGCCAAGTTTCTTTATTAGAAATAATGGTTTTTTTATTTGCAGGATGGTAAGATAATTTTGAGAAATCTGGCTTCATTCTTTGCTAATTTATTACAACAAGCAAATTTAGTAAAACGCAAGTAAAATAGACGTGAAATTAAAAAATAACAATTTTTAGAAATAAACAATTAACTTGTCCTACGTTTAAAAATAAATGTCGTTTTTTGTTGTTATATTGATTTACTATCAAAATTATTATGAATAGATTAATTGTTTTTTTTATAGTAATGTCTTTATCATTTAAGCTTTACAGCCAAGATAAAACAATTGGATTAAATTCAACAATTTATTATAATAAATTAATGGGAGGTATTTCATTTACTACTTGGAAAAGCGGAAATGATAGAAAAACTTATCCAAATTGGGTAGTTAGAGCGAGTGGCGGTGTTGTTGGTTATAAAACATTTAAGCCAGATAAAACGAGATTAACAATTACAGAAAACGGTTCAATGGCTGATGGGGCTCAGGAATTTCCAAGTGGTATTTTTAAACCCAAATCGTTGGAAGAAAATTATAAGGGAACATATTATAATTCGTATGAAAAGCTTGTTTTAGTTGGGATAGATTTATCCGTTTTAAAGCAATTTAGAATTTCAAATGGTTTTTATTTTGGGATGGGAGCAGGCTGGAATACTTCTTCCAATAAAGGTAAAGTGAAATGGTACAACCCTATAATTAATGATTCTGTAACCGAAAATTCTTTGTTAAGAGATTTTTTTACTGTTTATTTGCTAACAAATATTGGGTATTCTGCACAACTTTCAAAAAATATTATTTTTAACACTTCTTTTCAGATGAATTTTCACTTTCCTGATAATACACATCCTGATGCTTCTTTTCCTAATGTAGGAGTGGAACAAGATGTATCTTTTTCAATTAATTATATACTGAACTAAATTACCCCACCTTTTCCTTAAAACTTTCCAACCCTTTTTTTACCAATTCATCGGTAAGTGTTTCCATGTAGTAAGCACCTTTGGTTGGATCAATTACTTTGTCTAAAAAGGATTCTTCTTTTAAAATGAGCTGAATATTTCGGGCAATTCGTTTAGAAAATGGAGTAGCTTTTTCGTCTAGGGAATTAAATGGTAAAACCGTCAAACAATCGCAACCACCAATAATTGCCGACATAGCCTGTGTTGTGGCTGCTAAGGTATTGTTGTGGACATCAATTTCGGGTTGAGGTGTAAGTGTAGTTTGTGTTGTAATATACATCTTATTATCAGTAAGTTGGTATTGATTGGTAATCAATTCAAAGCAAATGCGGGCTGCTCTTAATTTGGCAATTTCAAAAAAGTAATTGTTCTGAATCGGAAATTGAAAAACAATTTTGTTCCAAGCATTTTTTGCAGTAATACCGTTTTCTGTTAATCTATCAACTGCTTCAACCGCTTTTGCAAAACTATCAGCTAATTGCTTACTCATTTTAGCAGTAGTGTTGGCGGTAATTAGTACACATTTTTCAACATATTGATTTTTACTCAAGGCAATAATATCGTTGGTAATGCCATTGCTGTAAAAATTTGCTTTTACATTTTGGTAAGAAGATTTTTCAATAAATTGAGCAAATAATTCAGCAGTTTGGAGTGGGTGTTCGTTGTAAAAACTCAACTGAATAATATCTAATTGAATGTCTTTTAGTAAGCTGCTCAATTTTTCTAAATTAGCTATTTCGCCAATAAATTCTAAGCTGTTGCAACCACCTGTCAGAGCAGTTAATGCTTGTTGGTTTGCATCGGTTTCAGTAGCATCTATTTGTTCGTTGATGAACCAATTAGCTGTATTTTCAGGAATAACATTAAAGGTAGTGGATAGGTTATTTTCTAAGGCATTTTGCATGTAAAATGGTTGAACATTGATGTCTTCCTCAGAACTCCAAACCAAGGTGGCTTCAAAATCCTTACCTTTCAAATCAGCAATAATTTGTTCTTTCCATTGCTGATAGCTTATTTCTTTAAAATCGTTCATAAAAATAGTTTATGAGGTTATTAAGTTTATTAGTTTGAAGTTTGTCCGATTAACCATTCACCATTCACGATTGACCATTCACCATTCACTATTGACCATTCACAATTTTCATTCTTCTTTCTTCGCTTCAAAAACAAAAATTTCTTCATCATCTTTTTTCATTAAATATTTTTCTCGGGCAAATTTTTCTAATGCTTTTTGGTCTGTACTTAGCTCATTGAGTTCTTTTTTTGTTTTAGCAATTTCATCATTGTAAAATTGCTGTTCTCGTTTCATTTCTTTGAGTTTTGAATGATAATCATATTGAGTAAGTAAGTTGTTTTGATCAAAAAAAGTAACCCAAACAAAAAAAACAAGGATACTTAATCCGTATTTGTTCTTTAGCCAACTGGGAATTTTCTTTAACATACGTACAAAAATACGTATCAATTTGTAAAAATTAATCTAAATTAAAAATGAACTATTAAACAAAGCTATGTTAATGGAGAAAAGGATAAATAAAGAGCCAAAAAAAAATTTAAAAACAATTCTAATCAAACCATTGAGGAACGAAAATATTCCTACTTTTACGAGTTCATTTAGAAAAAATATCAAGCATTTAATCACATCAACGTTGGAGGGAAATTAGAATTTAAACTTCAGCTTTAAACAAAGGAAAGATGGCAAAGACACGAAAAGACATTGAAGCGTTAGAATATCACGCAATAGGTAAACCAGGAAAAATTGAAGTAGTACCAACAAAACCTTATAGTACGCAACGAGATTTATCGTTGGCTTACTCTCCTGGTGTTGCTGTGCCATGTATGGAAATAGCAGAAAATAAAGAAGATGTTTATAAATATACAGCAAAGGGAAATTTAGTAGCAGTAATAACAAATGGAACGGCTGTGTTGGGTTTGGGAGATATTGGTCCAGAAGCCGCAAAGCCAGTAATGGAAGGAAAAGGATTGTTGTTTAAAATTTTTGCCGACATAGATGTTTTTGATATTGAGGTAGATGCCACAGACGTTGATTTGTTTGTGAATACTGTAAAAGCAATTTCGCCCACTTTTGGAGGAATAAATTTAGAAGATATCAAAGCTCCTGAATGTTTTGAAATCGAAGAACGATTAAAAAAAGAGTTGAAAATACCTGTAATGCACGATGATCAGCATGGAACAGCAATTATTACATCAGCAGCATTACTTAATGCAGCGGAATTAGCAGGGAAAAAATTAAGTGAACTTAAATTGGTTGTTAATGGAGCTGGTGCTGCAGCCATATCTTGTACAAAACTTTATGTTGCCTTGGGTGTAAATCCAAAGAATGTGGTAATGTTAGATAGTAAAGGTGTTATTCGAAAAGATAACAAAGAGCTTTCTGAATCTAAAAAAACATTTGCAACGACAAGGAAAATAGATACATTAGCCGAAGCACTCAAAGATGCCGATATGTTTTTAGGGTTATCTAAAGGAAATATTGTTTCTAAAACAATGGTTAAATCAATGGCGAAAAATCCTATTGTTTTTGCTCTTGCCAATCCTGATCCTGAAATTGCTTACAAAGATGCCATTGCAACTAGAAAAGATATTATTATGGCAACAGGTCGGTCAGACCATCCTAATCAAGTAAATAATGTACTTGGATTTCCTTATATATTTAGAGGGGCATTAGATGTTCGGGCTACTTGTATTAATGAAGAAATGAAATTGGCAGCTGTTAGGGCTGTAGCTAAATTAGCTAAAGAAACAGTTCCTGAAGAAGTAAATGAAGCATACAATCAAAAGAACATTTCATTTGGACGAGATTTTATTATTCCAAAACCACTGGATCATAGGTTGATAACAACAATAGCACCTGCTGTTGCCAAAGCAGCAATGGATTCAGGAGTGGCTCAAAATCCAATAAAAGATTGGGAATTGTACAAGGAAAACCTAACAAAACGACTAGGATTAAGTAATAAATTAATAAAAAATATTACAGAGAAAGCTAAATGCAACCCAAAAAGAGTGGTTTTTGCAGAAGCAGATAATTATAAAATTTTAAAAGCAGCCTTATTGGTTCATGAAGAAGGTATTGCACATCCAATTTTATTAGGTAAAATAGCTAAAATACAACAAGTAGCTAAAGAATTTCAGTTAGATTTGGGTGATATTCCACTTATAGATCCAAGAAGTTCAACTCATAGAGATAAAAAGAATTTTTATGCAAAAATGTTGTATGAAAAACGAAAAAGAAAAGGAGTTACGTTAGCTGAAGCTCAAGAAATGCTTAGAAGTAGAAATTATTTTGGGTCAGCTATGGTAGAAATGGGCGATGCAGATGCGTTAATTTCTGGATTAACTAGAAATTATAAAAACACAATAACACCAGCTTTGCAAGTAATAGGAACAGATGATGATGTGAGCAAAATAGCAGGAATGTATATTATTTTTACCAAAGAAGGACCTTTTTTCTTTGCAGATACAACGGTTAATTTAGATCCTTCTGCTAGAGATATTGCTGACTTAACGGTATTAGTAGCTAAAATTGTAGAGCGTTTTAAAATAATTCCAAAAGTAGCATTGCTTTCCTACTCAAATTTTGGATCTGTTGGGGGTGAAGATTCCATTAAAATGAGAGAAGCAAAAAAAATATTAGATAAAGAACATCCGCACATTATTGTTGATGGAGAAATACAGGCAAATTTTGCGTTGAATAAAGAGCTAAGAAATGAAATTTTTCCTTTTTCTGAATTAGCCAAAAAAAATACCAATACATTGATATTCCCTAATTTAGCAGCAGGAAATATTGCCTATAAATTAATGCTCGAAATGGGTGGTTTTGATGCTATAGGTCCAATTTTGTTGGGTATGAAAAAACCAGTACATATACTACAATTAGGAAGTTCTGTTCGTGAAATTGTAAATATGGTTACCTTAGCAGTTGCTGATGCTCAAACTAGGAAATGAAACCTCCTCAACCCCTCCGAAGGAGGGGCTACGTAGATGGCACATTAAAAATATAACAAATAGCAATGGTATTGTGCGTTGGAAAAGTCCCCCTTCGGGGGATTGAGGGATCTAAACTTTAAAACTTAAAACTATGATAGCTCAAATAAAAGGAAGATTAGTAGAAAAAACACCTACCTATGTGGTTATAGATTGCAATGGAGTAGGGTATCAAATAAACATATCGTTAAATACCTACTCTAAAATTGATGCAGATGAACTATGTTTGTTGCATACCCATTTAATTGTTAGAGAAGATGCTCAGTTACTTTATGGATTTAAAGATAAAAGTGAGCGAGAATTGTTCCGAATGTTAATTTCAGTATCTGGAGTTGGTTCTGCAACAGCAATGATGATATTATCTTCATTAACCGCCTCAGAAATTAAAGGAGCAATAAGTACTGGAAATGTTAATATGCTTAAGGGAGTGAAAGGAATTGGAACAAAATCGGCAGAAAGAATCATCATTGATTTGAGAGACAAAATAGGAAAAGTTGGAGAAAGTGATATAAATTTTGCTGTTTCAAACAATACAATTAAAGATGAGGCGTTAAGTGCTTTAATTATGCTTGGTTTTACAAAAAAACCAGCAGAATTAGCACTAAATAAAATTTTGGCTTCTTCAGAAGAAATATCTGTGGAACAGCTAATTAAACAAACGTTGAAGAGCCTTTAAGAGGCTTTATTAATTTGGCATTTAACAAGGTAACATATAAAAAAATATTTTTTATTGTCGGGGTTTCCTTTGTAATTACTATTACAAATTGGATGATTAACCCCGAATATTCTTTTGCATTTGAGAATTTAAAAAATTTTTCTGATTATATTTTACCAGTCGATAGTCCTATAATCGACTTAAAATATCCATTTAGTGATGGTTCTACCACTCCAGGAAACCCAAATTCTGGTGGCTTATATCTCAACAATCCGAGTAATGTCCAATCTGGCTTTGAGTATGACCCTGAGACTGGAACATATAATTATTATGAAAGAATAGGCGATAGAAATTTTAGAGATCCAACCTATATGACTTTTGATGAATATTTAGAATACGATTCAAAAAAATCATTACAAGAATATTGGAAACAAAAAACAGAAGCCGATGCCATGGAGCAAACAAAAGGCTTCCGACCCACATTAAATGTAAAAGGAAAAGCTTTTGATCGGATTTTTGGAGGAAACACCATTGATATTCGTCCCCAAGGCTCTGCAGAACTTAGTTTTGGAGTAAATCGCTCTACCAGAGATAACCCAATACTCCCCGTAAACCAACGGAGTTTAACCACCTTCGATTTTAATCAACAAATTCAGTTAAATGTAGTTGGTAACATTGGTACTAAAATGAAACTTTCTTTTAACTACAACACAGAAGCAACATTCGATTTTGAAAATAGAATGAAATTAGAATATACCATTGACGAAGGTTCTGAAGATGAAATTATTCAAAATATTGAAGCAGGAAATGTTGCCCTACCGCTTAAAGGTTCATTAATTACAGGAAGTCAAACTTTGTTTGGGATAAAAACTGAATTAAAATTTGGAAGAATGTACATAACAAGTGTGCTTTCACAAGAAAAGGGGGAACGGAAAGAAATTAATATTCAGGGAGGAGCTCAAATACAAAAATTTGAAAGAGAAGCATCTGATTACGAGGAAAATAGACATTTCTTTTTATCTCAGTTTTTCAGAGATACCTATGAGCAATCACTTTCTAGTTTACCTGTAATTTCTTCAAGAGCAACAGTAACAAAGGTTGAGGTTTGGGTTTCTAATGTAAATAGTGCTTTTATTGATAATAAAAACATTATAGGTTTTATGGATTTAGGTGAAGCTACAAATGATAATATTTATAATAATACGTTGGTTTTTGATGCTAATACAACCCCAACTTTTGATTTTCCAGATAACGAAGCAAATACCTTATACCCAAATTTAACGGGAGCTTCAGTTTATGATACTGCTGCAATTAGAGGTTTTGTGAGTTCGAGTCAAGAGTTAGAACAAATTGGATTTTCCAATGGGATAGATTTTGAAAAGTATGAAAATGCACGTTTGCTGAAACCAAATGAATTTAATTTGAACGCTCAGCTGGGATATATATCATTAAACTCAGCTATGAATGCCGATGACATCTTAGCAGTTGCTTTTCAATATACGTTAGACGGTCAAGTGTATCAAGTAGGCGAATTTTCTACAGATGGAGTTCCTGGCCAAAATGCATTATTTGTGAAATTATTGAGAGGAACAACCATCAACACACAACTTCCAATATGGGATTTGATGATGAAAAACGTATATTCGTTAGGAGCTTTTAATATTGGTCGAGAGGATTTCTTTTTTAATCTCTTTTACTTAAATCCAGCAACAGGAGTTGAAATTCCTTTTTTACCTGAAGGAGAACCAAACGGCATTCCTTTAGTACAAGTGATGAATTTAGATAGATTAAATAATCTCAATCAAGCTTCTCCAGATGGAGTTTTCGATTTTATTGAAGGAGTTACTATAGATTCTCGAACGGGAAGAGTCTTTTTTCCAGTATTAGAGCCTTTTGGCTCTCACCTTAGAAGTAAATTTACCAATCCTCAACTTGCCAATAAGTTTGCTTTTGATACGCTTTATGTAACTACACAGCAACTAGCAAAACAAGATGCAATAAAAAACAGGTATAGAATTAAAGGGCAATATTCTTCATCTTCAAGTTCGGATATATCACTTAACGCAATGAATGTTCCGCAAGGTTCTGTGGTTGTTACTGCTGGAGGAGCAACATTAACCGAAAATGTTGATTATACTGTTGATTATAACTTAGGAAGAGTAAAAATTATTAACGAAGGAATTTTAACTTCAGGAACACCAATCAAAATTTCGTTAGAAAGTCAATCGTTATTTAATATCCAAACCAAAACATTGATGGGTTCACGTTTCGATTATAAATTTAATGATGATTTGAATCTTGGTGGAACAATCATGCGTCTGTCCGAAAGACCTCTTACCCGAAAAGTAAACATAGGAGATGAACCAATCAACAATACCATTTGGGGATTAGATGCTACCTATACTAAAGAAACTCCATTCATTACTAGAGCATTAGATAAGCTGCCCCTATACAGTACAAAAGCCAAATCTTCCATAACTTTTGAAGGAGAATTTGCACACATTATACCTGGAAATCCTGGGGCAATTGGCAAAGATGGAACAGCTTATTTAGATGATTTTGAGGGAAGCCAATCCAGAATTGATATGAAATCGTTTCAATTATGGAAATTAGCTAGTACACCTCAAGGGCAACCAACTTTGTTTCCTGAAGGAATGTTGCCACTCTCCAATCAATTAGATTTTAGATTTAATGCAGCAAAAACAGCTTGGTATATTATAGATCCTCTGTTTTGGAGAAATGATTCCAGAACACCCAATCATATAAGGAACAACCCAACCATGCAATCCAATCATTACATGAGAGAGATTCTTGAAACAGAGGTTTTTCCATTTAAAAGCCCTGATAATGGAATTATTACCAACCTGCCTATTTTAGATGTGGCTTATTATCCGGAAGAAAGAGGGCAATATAATTTTAATCCAGCAGCAACAAATAATGTGATGCCAAATCCATCTCAAAGTTGGGGTGGAATTATGCGAGAAGTACAAACAACCGATTTTGAATCTTCTAATATTGAATTTATTCAGTTTTGGGTAATGGATCCATTTCACGATGAAGATGGAAACCCCACTCATGCAGGAGGACAATTGATTTTTAACTTAGGAAATATTTCAGAAGACATTTTAAAAGACGACAGAAAATCGTTTGAAAATGGGCTGCCTACTTCTGCAATTAACTATTCAACATCACCTCCCACAAATGCAAATTTAGTTGATACAACCATTTGGGGAAGGGTGCCAAGTATGCAAGTATTGGTAAATGCTTTTGATAACGTAGAAAGCACCCGACCTTTTCAGGATATAGGTTTGGATGGATTAAATGATGCTGATGAGTTAGTGTTTTTTGGTAACACTTGGGGACCAGACCCCTCAGCAGATAATTACCATCATTATAGAGGTTCTGATTATGATGCAGATACAGTTAATATTTTGAATCGATATAAAAAATTTAACGGAATGGAAGGAAACTCTCCCACTTCAAATAATTTTGGAGAAGACTTTTCAACATCAGCAACCACTAGACCAGATATTGAAGATTTGAACCAAAACAACAACCTCGATTTCAGAGAAAATTATTTTCAATATGTAATTAATCTAAATCCAAATGATGTTAGTCCAACTAATGTTGGAAACAATTTTATTACCGATGTGCTTGAAGCAAATATTAAAACTCGTGATGGAAGAGATAGAACAGTTCGTTGGTATCAATTTAAAATCCCTATCAGAGAGCCTCAGCAAGTAGTTGGAGAAATTCAAGATTTCAAATCTATTCGTTTTATGCGTATGGTAATGAAAGGATTTAATGAGAAAATAATTTTACGTTTTGCTCGATTGGATTTGGTTCGTGGAGAGTGGAGAAAATATAACAATAGTTTGGTTAGCCCAGGAGATTACATTGGAAATGATGATGATGAAACAACTTTTGTTGTGGGAGCGGTAAATGTAGAGGAAAATAGCGAAAAACCTCCAGTAAACTATATTATTCCTCCAGGAATTGATAGAGAGTTAAATCCAAACCCATCAACAGGGGCAACGCTAAGGCAACTCAATGAGCAATCATTGTCGCTCAATGTATGTAATCTTAAAGATGGAGATGCTCGTGCTGCTTTTAAAGTGATGAACCAAGATTTAAGAAGGTATAAGCGTTTAAAAATGTTTGTTCATGCTCACGAAGTGAATCCTACTATTCCACTTAATGATGGAGATTTATCTATTTTTATTAGAATGGGAACCGATTTTGACGATAACTATTACGAATATGAAGTTCCATTAAGCGTAACTCCATCTGGAAGATATAACACAGATAACAATAGCAATAGCTCTGATAGAAAAATTGTTTGGCCTGCACAAAATGACATTGATTTGAAATTTTCATTATTAACTAATATGAAAATGAAAAGAAATAGCCTTCTAAATGATCCAAATTCAAATGTGTTAATCATAAAACCTTTTGAAGAAAAAGACGGCAATAGAACGATGCGAATTAAGGGAAATCCTAATCTTGCTAATGTTAAAGTGTTTATGATAGGTATTAGAAATAGTAAACAAAATTCTATTTCATTGGATGATGATGGTTTAGCAAAATGTGCTGAAATTTGGGCAAATGAACTCCGAATGACCGATTTTGATAACGAAGGAGGATGGGCAACAAGAGGCAGATTAACAGCACAATTGGCAGATTTAGGAACGATGACATTGGCTGGAGCATATAGCACACCTGGTTTTGGAAGTGTTGATCAAAAATTAAATGAACGCCAACAAGAAACAATTAAATCCTACGATGTTTCAACAAATGTGGAAATGGGAAAATTCATTCCTGAAAAAATAGGCATTAGCTTGCCCGTATATTACAGCTCTTCTCAAGAAGTTATTACCCCAAAATACAATCCTTTAGATCCAGATTTGGAATTAAAAGACCAGCTAAGTAGCGATTTATATTCAACTCAAGAACGAGATTCTATTGGCAAGCGAGTCCAGACAGTAACCAACAGGAAAAGTTTGAATTTTACTAATGTTAGGAAACTTCCTGCAAAGGGAAAGGAAAAAAGTCATTTTTATGACATCTCAAATCTTTCGTTTAATTATGGTTATTCGGAGTATAAATTTAGAGATGTTGACACACAATTCGATACTAGAAAAAATTATAGAGGAGGTTTTGCTTATGCATTTAATAATAATCCAAAAAATTTCACCCCTTTTAGTGAAGCAAAATTTGCCGAAGGAAAAAATTCAAAATTTATTAAGGATTTTAATTTTTTCTTAATGCCAAAACAATTGTCTTTTCAAACAGAAGTAGATAGGCAATATACTCAACGAAGGGCAAGGAATAATACTGGATTTGATTTTGATTTGCCTACCTATTATCAAAAACACTTTAATTGGAATAGAATTTATGGCTATCGACAAGATATTACCAAAGCTTTAACTTTTGATTTTACCGCTACGAATAACGCAGTAATAAACGAACCCCTATTTTTTACTGACGAATTTGGTAATACCAGACCAACAGGAGGAAGAGTGGATAAAGACGTGCCAGATGAATACGATGCTTGGAAAAAAGAAGTATGGAGCAGCGTAAAAGAATTTGGAACAAATGTGCATTATCACCATAACTTTAATTTGAACTATACAGTACCAATTGACAAATTACCTTTTTTGGGTTTTGCTACTTTAACAGCAAGATATGGAGGTGATTATGATTGGCAACGAGCACCAATTGGTGCTGATTCATTAGGCAACACCATTCAAAATTCAAATACCATTTCGTTGAACTCTCAAATGAATATGACACGGCTTTATAATGACATAAAATTTTTAAAAGAAGTAGAAAAACGTCAGCGAGATAGAGTGAGAAAGCGAACCCAGCGAAATCAAAAACCCAATCCAAACAAAACAGATGCTGAAAATGCCAAAGCCAGAGGTTGGAAACCCGGATTACCTCCTGCTACAGTGAAAAAATTTGACACTAAAAAGTTTAAAGATTCAGATACAACCAAGGTTGAGTTGTGGATAGAAAAAGATAAATTGTATCCTTTAGATCCTTTATGGATAACCATTATGAGTCCTAAGAATATTTCAGGAACTTATACTCGAACAAGAGGAACATTATTGCCAGGCTACAATCAGGAAACAGAAATTTTAGGATATAACCCAGGGTTTAAGGCACCAGGTTTTAATTTTGTTTCAGGTGTTCAAGAAGATGATTTTGCGGTTAGTGCAGCCGAAAATAAATGGTTGCAATCCAATGCATTAATGTATAATTACAACACTACTTATGCCGAAAATTACAATTTAAGAGCAACATTGCGTCCAATAAATACACTTCGAATTCAATTGAATGCAACCCGAAATTATTCAACCAACCTATCTCAGCAATTTTTTGCTATTGAAAACAATGTTAACATCGATTCGTTACAAGGAATTAGAGAAGATGATTTCTTTTTTGTGCGACCAGTCGAAACAGGAAATTTAAGCGTTTCTTTTATTTCTATTCGTACTGCTTTTGCCAAAAATAATAATAAAGATAGATCATCATCAGTTTTCGATCAATTTTTAATAGAACGAGCAGCCGTTTCAAAACGATTGGGAGAAAAAAACCCAAACTACATTCCCACAAACAACGTCTATGCCGATGGATATAACGGAACTTCTCAAGATGTATTAATCCCAACTTTTGTTGCGGCATATTCTGGTAGGAGCGGAAAAGACGTATCACTAAATTCATTTGAAAAATACATTCCATTGCCAAATTGGAGAATTACTTTTGATGGATTGAATAAGCTCCCTATAATAAACAGGGCATTTAAACAAGTAACATTGAGCCATTCCTATAAATCTACTTTTAATGTAAGTTCATTTACAACTAATTTGAATTATGAGGAAGGTTCGGCAAAAAGAGATATTAATCAAAATTTCATACCCGAATTACAAGTCTCAACCGTTTCAATATCAGAACAATTTAGCCCACTTTTAGGAGCTGATTTCACATTGGAAAACGACTTACTTATTCGTGTTGAATATGCCCGTGATAGAAATTCTTCGTTAAGTATTTCTAACAATCAAATTACAGATGTTCAAGGAAGTGAGTGGACTGTTGGAACAGGCTATAAATTTAAACAAGTGCGATTTCCTTTAATCAAACAAGTAATTAAAAGTGATGTTGATGTTCGGGTGGATGTTTCGTTAAGAAACAATTTAACTATAATTAGAAGAATTGTGGAAGAAGTAAATCAATTAACCACTGGGCAAAAAGTTTGGAGCATACGTTTTACTGCTGATTACAGAGTTAGTCAAATGTTGAATGTTAGATTCTTTTACGACTACATTTCCACAACTCCTTTTATTTCCTCAGCTTTCCCAACGTCTAATATGAACGCAGGAATAAGCCTCCGATTTACTTTATCTCAATAGAATTGTGTAAATGTGTAAATGTGTGGATGTGAGTATGAAAATCTGCGATAATCTGCGTAATCTGCGGGAAACAAATTGATATGTGGATGTGTAAATGTGTAAATGTGTAAATGTGTGGATGTGAGTATGAAAATCTGCGATAATCTGCGTAATCTGCGGGAAACAAATTGATATGTGGATGTGTAAATGTGTAAATGTGTAAATGTGTGGATGTGAGTATGA
>JAHYJH010000048.1 GCA_019429185.1 Vicingaceae bacterium | reverse complement strand
CATAGAAATAAAAGAAGGAATATATAGATAAAAAAATATTTTTGCCACTGATTACACATATTATCGCAGATTGTTTTCACAGATTAATTGTATGGTTTATAATTTTTAATAGCATTAAAATCATAACAACCTATAAATCAGTATGTTTTTTTATTAAACCAAAAGTGTGCGTTTGCCCTGGGCTAATATTTCATCTTAACATTGCCTTTTCAATTTCTTCGTATGGTA
Source organism: Vicingaceae bacterium (assembly GCA_019429185.1). Classification (GTDB taxonomy): domain Bacteria; phylum Bacteroidota; class Bacteroidia; order Flavobacteriales_E; family Vicingaceae; genus BRH-c54. The sequence goes on along the minus strand of JAHYJH010000048.1, from coordinate 23,566 downwards.
TGCTTTCAGCTTTCTGTATTTGTTCCATTATTCACAAATACTTTTTAGTTGGTTTTTCTGCTTCTAACTTTAGTAAACTCTATTTTCATAAATAAAAACCTCTATCCTAAAAAGGATAGAGGTTTTTTAAACATTAAATAAATTACTATTATTTAATTACTAAAGCTCGTTTTGACTGTTTAAACTTACCTGATTGAATTTGGTAAAAATAAACACCTTTACTAAGATTTTCTGCGTCCCACGTTACAGTATAGGTGCCAGCAGGTTGATATTTATTTACCAGTGTTTTTACAACACGACCATAGATATCATATATCTCTAATTTCACATCATTGCTTTCCAGTAACGAGTACTTAATTTGAGTTGTTTTGGTAAATGGATTCGGATAATTTTGCTCTAATAAAGGCGATTTTTTATCATTCATCCAATCAATGCCAGTTAATGAATTATCAATAGCAACAATATCAGCAGTAGCAGATGCTTGTAAATGGTATGTAAATGTTACATAATGGTAGCGATTAGAAGCGTACCAATCAAAGATACCCAAACCAATAGTAATTCCTTGTCCAGTAGCCTGAAGGTCTTCTAATCGGAGATCGTGGTCGCTACAATAAGAGCCAAAGTTACCGTGATCACATTTTCCTGTTTTATTCAAAGGTCTGCGTATGGTAACAGCCCATTTATTACTAATAGAATCCCACTCACTGAATGCATCAACTTCTCCACGAATACCAGTACCTTCACGTAGTGGTTGTCTAGGAAGAAAGTCTCCTTCATTGATTTTACTCATGTCTAAAGGAACAGCATTTCGATCAGGACCACGAGTAATTAATGGGAACTTTACTGTCCAATTGTACTTTATTTCACGTAGTGTGGTATCCAAAGCTTCAGAAGGAAGAGCATGGAAACCAGTAATTAATGAGTCGTACATCCAACGATAATTACTTACATTCATTATGGTATTAGAAGCATCTTTCCATTGATGGTCAGATACATCGTACCAAAGTTGATTCACATTACTAGGTTGAGCAGTAGCAGGATTTTGGTCAAACCAGTAATTATCTCCTTTGTTTGTATTGGCAATACCACTATTACGGTATTCAAGTATAATGTCATTACTATTGCCATACATTGCCGCAGAACGAGCTGCCCGATACTGAATCAGATCAATGAATTTTCCGCTGTTCATATCTGCTATCTGTTGTGCTTGGTTGTAACCGCTGGCAGTAGTTTGCCAGTTGCCAACAGAGTTTGCATCAGTAAAAGTATTAACCCCACGAGTATGTAGTAGGTAGTGACGTAAATCGGATACATTTAACCCTGCTGTTCCAAGCCAAGGGTCGGCTTGTATTTCTGCAAGTGTAGGCTCTTTCGTCATCTCTCTCAAGCTACTATGACAAGCTACAAAACATCCTCCTTGAGTAAAATTCATCCCTGTATTTCCAAAAGCTTTAATATTTTCACCAAGTGTTGTTGGTGCTATTTGCAGGGCTAATCTATCTTCATAACTAAAAAACTGATTTGCACTTAGTTGTGACACCTCGTTCATTGCAGAAGTTTTATTTTTCGTATCATTATACCATGTGCCACCACGATACCGGTATATTTGATGTGAAATTCCTGGTCTTGAATTTTGTGATTCCCAAGCAACTTTTACGTATAAATAGTTGCTATCAAAAGCCGCTTGTACTTCCAAATCTTTGTATGGGTCTTTTCCAACGATACCTTTTGGTCCTGTTACTAAATTAGCTGCGAAAGTTCCATTATTAAGATTTGTTTCGTGGCAAGTTCGACAGTCTCCAGTTCCATTCTGTACAGAAGAAGCACCAGGATGAACGGCTGTTGTACCCGAACCTCCAACAGGTTCAGTATAGCCTGGCACACTACTAAGCCACTGAAGGTTTGCCTGAGCTGGAAAAAATGCTCGAATGTTTTTGACGGGTCCCCAATTGATATTGGATGATAGTGGAGAAACAAAATGACCTGCTGCTGGTGTAGTATAGTCTATTCCACCTGTTATTAACAATTTCAGTCCTGCTGAAATAAAGAAAAACGAGACAATTGCAGTTGTCAAGTAAATCGCTTTTTTTGAAAAACGTAATTTCTTTTTCATGATTTTTTAATTTAAAGGTTTATAATTATTTGATTTATTTTTTATTGTTTCGTGGGTTTGTGAAAAGTATTTTTCTTTTCATACCACGAAACAAATGTCTTTATCGTGGTTAGACTTATTTATGATTATTAATAGATGTAAAGATATGTTTTCGCATTTTTAAAGATGTATTTTCGCATTTTTAAAGATGACTTTTTGTCATGAATAGATTGAAAAATTGAAAAAGATTGTAACTATTTAGGGTGGCTTATTCACAAAAAAATCTCGATAAACTATCGAGATTGCTCTATTTTAATAGCGTCATTAATATTGATGATTGCAGTGTTTACAAACGATTTAGATAAATCAGTTGTGCATTTTAGGGATAAATTCATTAACAAAAAAAAGACAAGTTGCTTACTTTCAGCGTAATGCAAAAAAATGAGAGAAATTATTTCAAAAATAAGGAGTTCTTAACAGCTTAGCCTGAGGTATATTTTAATTGGAGTTTTGTTTTCCTTTTGTTCGCAGTAAGCCAATTCAATGTGTTTCTATCTTTTTTTTAGCAACATTGTAGTCAATCTTCACGAAAGGAAGGTAGTGAATTCGCATTGCATTTGGTTTGTAGTTTAACACATAACTTTGAATTAATTGATATTTTTCAAAGTACCAAAGAGGAACAATGGGAACTTCATTGGCTGCTATTTGATCTGCAATTAAGCAAAGTTCATATTTTTTTTCTTTGTCAATTGTTATTATAGCTTCTTTATATGCTTTGTCAAAAGCTTCGTTTTTATACCTTGAATCATTAGGATATGAAGATTCATCTATGGAAGCGTTCACAAAACCTCCGTATAATAAGGATAAAAAATTTGTAGGATCGGGTGTTTCTGCCAACCAAGATGAAAGTATTATATTAGATGTTTTACCACCTTTTATGGCTATTAATTCTGCTAATGAGGTGGAAGTAACTTCAACATTAATTCCTAAATTGGCTTTTAATTGTTTTTGTAATTCAAGGGCTACCCGAACATTAATGTTTTGTTTACTTGTAATTATTTCTGTTTTTGGGAATTCTTCTCCATTTTTAAACCCCGCATCTGCTAGCATTTTTTTTGCTTTTGCAACATCAAATTCAAGACCAACAACCGATGTGTAATCATAATCTTTAATTGTTGGAGGAACCAATCCATGGTTTGCAGGACCATAGGCTTCTCCTCTTAGAATTTTATCTACAATTCTATTTTTATCTATTGCCATTGCAATAGCTTTTCTCACTTTTTGGTTATTAAATGGAGCTACCGAAGTATTGAAATAAAGAATAGTGATGGCTAATTCTTTATTACGTGCTAATACATATTTAACTGGTTCGTTTTGAAAATCACTAATATTCTCTTCTACTAAACTGTTTACCTCATCAACAGGTATATTTTCTAATACATCTATTTGATTGTTTTTAAATGCTTTCATCAAATCCTTTCCATCAACACCATAATTATACCTTACTCCATCTAAATAAGGCAACTGCACTCCTTTGTCTTTCATGTGATAATTAGAATTTCTTAATAACGTAATAGAGGTTTCTGTATCGTTTTCTTTGCTATAGATGAAAGGACCTGTTCCAACAATTTGATTGGAATTAATTGCCTCTTCTGAAACTATTGCTGAAAAAATAGAACCTAAAAGTTGTAGAAAATTTGAAGATGGTTTTATTATGTCGAATTTAACAGTGTAAGCATCAATTGCCTCAACTCCAAATTTTGTTTGTTTTCCTTCATAATAATCTTGAGCACCAACAATCAACTCTTTAAATAAGGAGTACGCATAATTTCCTTCGGAAGGAGTACAGATTCTCTTAAATGTAAAAACAACATCACTTGCTTCAAACACTCTTCCTTTCCCCCCCTCAAAACAAGTATTGTCATGAAAAAACACTTCTTTATTTAAGTAGAAAGTGTAACTCAATCCAGAGGGATCAACCTCCCAAAAAGAGGCTAACATTGGTTTAATTGATAAATTATCTTCGTCAAAACGAACTAAACATTCATTAACATGACTTAATACTTGACTAGAAGTAACATCAAGCACCTTTGTTGGGTCTAATGTTTGATACTTTTCAAGAGCGACAAAATCTAATATATTATCTTGTTCATTAGTAACATTTTGATTTTGCTGTTGATCTTCCTTTTTTTGAGTTGAACCCTCATTATTGCATGCCTGCAATACTAAAAAAGCGACAATAGGCGTATAATAAAATAATTTCTTCATATAAATTTTGTTTTATCTACCAAAAATACAAAAGTAGAATAAAGTTTGAGATAAATGATTTATCTTAAACTTTTTATGACCACTTAATTAAATTTTAAGCCTCAAAGATAATAATCTAAAATCATTTATTCTAAAATTATGAGAAATCAATTTAATTTATTCTTTATCTTTATTACCACAAGCACAAAAAAGTTAATTACCTTTGTACTTATTTATAATTTAAATATATTAACAAATATGCTGAACGCACACACCTTTCATATCCCTGTTATGGGAATAGGTTTTACAATCGATACCCCAGTCAAAGTAGCTCATTATGGTATTTCTTCAGTAATATCTTTAGGAGATGATAGTCTTGCCGAACGAATGCGTGCTTTTTATTGCAAAAAGTATGGATTTGAATATGTTGAAATTGACAATGACCAAGAAGATTTTAGAGCAAAACGGTTAACTGCCTACTTAAATTTAATAAATGTTATTGTACAACATAATTTTGAAACACTTAAAAACGAATCTTTCTCAAAAGGAAGTAATTTGATTAAGTATTTCGAAATACTTCCCGAGTCATCTTCTTTAAAACAAGCCTATCAATCTATGCTTGATGAAAAAGACGCTATTACACAACTAAAATTACAAGAAAATCTTAAAAAAAATATGATACTCGGTGATATTGACGTTAATGTTATGACCAAATTAGACCGAGATAACTACACAAAAAAAGGAGAACAATTGCCCATAGAATATAATGATGCTCATGCAGCTGTTAGGGGTTTTGCGAAAAGTAATTTAACATCAGGCATTGTGCTTTCCGCAGGATTAAGCCCAAGATTATATAGTTATTTGGCAAATTTTGATTGTTTTTTCCCTGACGAAAATGAACAACTGAACAAAACAATAATTTTAAAAGTAAGTGATTATCGTTCAGCACTTATTCAAGGAAAATTTTTAGCAAAAAAAGGCATTTGGGTAACTGAATACAGAGTTGAATCTGGATTAAATTGTGGTGGACATGCTTTCGCAACCAATGGGTTTTTAATGGGCCCTATTTTAGAAGAATTTAAACAACATAAAAATACGCTCATTAGCGAAGTACATGAAATATTAAACGATGCACGTGTTAAAAGTGGTAAACCGGCACTAAAAAAACCGTTGAAATTAATAATTACTGCTCAAGGTGGTGTTGGAACACACAAAGAACATAATTTTCTATTAAATTATTATAATATAGATAGAATTGGTTGGGGAACACCATTTTTATTAGTTCCAGAAGCAGTAAATATTGACGAAGATACGTTAGGAAAATTAGCAAAAGCAAAAGTAGAAGATTTATATTTAAGTGATATTTCGCCTATTGGTGTTCCTTTTAATTCATTAAGAGGTAACACTAAAGATATTGAAAAAGAAGAAAAAATTGCATCTGGAAAACCTGGTAGTTCATGTCCCAGTCAATATTTAAAAATCTATAACAAAGAATTTACAGACCGACCCATTTGCCTATCTTCACGTCAATATCAAAAACTGAAAATTGAGGAACTGAACGCTAAAAACTTATCCGAAGAAGCATACAAAAAAGCCTACGATAAAATAACCGTTAAATCCTGTATTTGTGCCGGATTGGTAATGACCGCATACACAGAAAATAATCTTTTAAAATCAACTGATGGCAAAGGAATATCCGTTTGTCCAGGACCAAACATGGCTTATTTTTCTAAAAAATCTACGCTGGCTGAAATGGTAAATCATATTTATGGAAAAATCAATTTGTTGAATGATACCTATCGACCTAATCTTTTTGTTAAAGAATTAGGTATGTATGTAGATTATTTGAAAAAAGAAATCCATGAATCTGTTGATGCCATTAATGATAGAAAATTAAAATACTTTGAAGAATTTAAAGAAAATTTAGTTTCAGGTATAGAATATTACAACACATTGGTAGAGGAAATGAAAGAAGAGTCTGAAATTTATAAAAACAAAATGATTGAGGAACTTCAAAAATCACTTTTTCATATTGCTGAAATAAACCTTCCAGTTCCTCAGGAAGTTAATAGGTAAATGTTGTAATTTATTTCTTTTTCTGAGTAAAAAATAAAATCGCTCCAATAATGGGTAGTAATATTACTATCCATAACCAATTTCTTTTGGCTTTGGGATTATTAAAATGGGTTCTGTTTACTTCAGAAAAAGCCCATCCCGAAAGAAAGAAACCTAAAAGTAATAAGATTAATAATAGTCTAGCCATGAGTTAATTTAAAATGGTTATGCAAAGTTAATTAAGAAAGTAATTAACTTAATTTAATTATCAACTATTTATATTCAATTGTACCCAAAAAGAAATAACACTAACATCAATGTAAGTTTGCTGCAATAAAATAAGTAAAAACAAAAGGTATGGCAATAATAACACAGCCTATCAACATTGCTAATTTCCCTTTCCCTTTAAATGAATCTTTTCCAAAAAAATGAAACCTAAACGAAGTAATTAAAATAACTCCTCCAATTAATAAACTTAATACAAACCAAAAAAATGAGTATTGAAATACATATATGGCCATTTGAATTGAAAATAATTTTTCAATAAATATTGGAAGTATAATAAATAGTATTTCTAAACATACATAAATACTTCCGAACCTTATTAGTAATTTATTCATCAACGTAATTTTTAGAATCTTTATTTTAACTTTAACGGATAAACCTCTGTAATCGCTAAACTGAATCGTTGACATTTTAACAGAAGGCTTAATGATGTAATTTTCATAAACCATCTCAACAAAAATAGTATTTTTTTATAAGGCATTGTATTTTCTCAACCTAAGTAACCAGGGCAAACGCATTTGGATTTTTTTAACTATTCAAGCTGGATTGTAAAAAACAAAAAATTGCCACTAAGGCTCAAAGTTACTAAGAAACACAAAAAAACTTAGTGAAACTTTGTGTTTTTGTGTCTTAGTGGCAAAAATTAAATCAAATTTAGTTTATTCTTTTTGAAAATTTTTTATAAATTTGGGAATACAAAATGTGGTTTTCAGATGAACCAATGTTAGTAAACAGACAGAATAAATAATTAAAAAGATTTAAAGTGAACAAGTTAATTACTATATTTATTCTCCTGATACCATTTTTCGGATTTGGTCAAAAGCACAATATAAATTTTAAAATTAAAGAGTGTGAACTTTATTTTAAACAATATATTGGTGATTCTCTCTACAACTTAACAATTGACAGAAAAGTAAAAAGGAAGGACAGAAAGTTTGCTAAATTTAGTCAAGTTCTTGAATATTTAGAACCAAAACTATTTGAGAAATTTGGCAAAGAAGTAATTGAAAAGCAATCTCCATATTTATATTATATGTATCAAGGATACTGGATGGTTTGGGGTACATTACCTGAAGGAAAGACAGGGAAAGTTTTTTTAATAATTATGGATTCTGAAACTGGAAATATTGAAAATATGGTTTTTGAAAATTTAAGTATGACTTCAAATTAAAACGACCTCTGTAACTTAGTATTCACGCCTTAAAAAAGAACAAGATAACTTCGTCTATTTGATACAATTTATTTCATTACAATTCCTTATTTTTATCCCCCATAAAAAGATAGCCTTATGAACAAGATATTAGTAGCCAATAGAGGAGAAATTGCTTTAAGAATAATGCGTACTTGCAGAGAAATGAACATTAAAACTGTTGCTATTTTTTCTGAAGCCGACAGAGATGCTCCATTTGTAAAATATGCTGATGAAGCAGTTTGTGTGGGCCCTCCTCCTTCTAATCAATCTTATTTAAAAGTAGATAAAATCATTGAAATTTGTAAGGAATTAAATGTTGATGGACTACATCCTGGCTATGGATTTTTATCTGAAAATGCTGAAGCTACCAGAAAAATTACGGAAGCAGGCATTACTTTTATCGGCCCTTCACCCGAAGCAATGGAATTAATGGGAAGCAAATTAGCTGCAAAAGCTGCAGTAAAAAAATACAACATTCCTATGGTTCCCGGAACAGATGAAGCCATTGATGATATTAACGAAGCAAAAAAAATAGCCTTAGAAATAGGTTTTCCTATTTTAATAAAAGCATCTGCCGGTGGTGGTGGAAAAGGAATGCGTGTGGTTGAAAATGCAGAAGAATTTGAAGAGCAAATGAATCGTGCAGTTAGTGAAGCGGTTTCTTCTTTTGGAGATGGAGCTGTTTTTATTGAAAAATATGTAGGTTCTCCTCGTCATATCGAAATACAAATTATGGCTGATAGTCATGGAAATATTGTTTATTTATTTGAAAGAGAGTGTTCTATACAGCGAAGACACCAAAAGGTAATTGAAGAAGCTCCTTCATCAGTGCTTACGCCTGAAATTAGAAAAGCCATGGGCGAAAGTGCCGTTGATGTGGCAAGAGCTTGTAATTATGTTGGTGCCGGAACAGTAGAGTTTTTATTAGAAAACAACAAAGATTTCTACTTTTTAGAAATGAATACCCGTCTGCAAGTGGAACATCCCGTAACAGAAATGATTACTGGAAAAGACTTAGTAAAGGAACAAATAAATGTGGCAAGAGGCGAGAAATTAAGCTTTACGCAAGATGAACTAACCATCAATGGACATTCCATTGAAGTTAGGGTTTATGCTGAAGATCCTATGAACAACTTTTTGCCAGATATAGGAAGATTAAATACATACCAACGTCCAGAAGGAATGGGCATTAGAGTAGATGATGGTTTTGAAGAAGGCATGCAAATTCCAATTTATTATGACCCAATGATTTCCAAATTAATTACGCATGGAAAAGACCGTGAGGAAGCCATCAACAGAATGATAAGAGCCATAGACGACTATATTATCAGCGGTGTAGAAACTACTTTGCCTTTCTGTAAGTTTGCCTTACAACACGATGCTTTTAAAAGCGGAAACTTTGATACACACTTTGTAGGGACTCACTTTACTCCAGAGAAATTATTAAATTCTTTTCCTGAATTAGAAGAAGTGGCAGCTTTATTTGCAGCAAAAGTTTATGAAGAAAATGAGCAAAAACTCAGCGTTGGTGCTGATAAAAATGTTGTTTCTAAGTGGAAGTTGAGAAGGAATTAAAGCCCCCTAATCCCCAAAAGGGAGGGGTTGCTAACGCACGAAGCAAAAAAAGAACTGTCATTCTGAACGATATTTTACAAGTTGAGGCACGAAACTTAGTGAAATGAAGTGATGAATATTATAATTACAAGTGTTATTATACAGATTGCTTCACTACATTCGCAATGACGGTAATTGCTAGTAACAACGAAGTTCCCTCAATAATAAAGGAATAAAAAAGTTCGGGTTGTTTTTTCTTAGAAAGAAGCAATAACACCATTACTAACAATATAGCAATGATTTCAGCTATCCACAAGCCCAATGTTATGTTTTGAAACACTAAAAATTCATAACTCGAAATAGCAATAAAGCCCAATAACAGTAATATTCCTAATAAAAGTGTGATTTTTACGCCAACAGTTAAAGGAAATGTTTTTATGCCTTTTTCCACATCATATTTCATATCTCTAATGTCAAAAGGAATAGTAATGGCAACGACAAATAAAAATTGTTTGATGAGAAACAAAATATGCTGTAAATTTATTTGATTCACATCTTTACTGCTTATTAAAGGCAACAAACCTGTTACCAGCGTCCAAACAAATGCAATTACAAAGATTTTAAGAAAGGGAATATCTCTTAAGGCTAACCATTTGTTCTTGTAAGGAATAAATTTTACTACATAAACTACCGAAAAAACTCCCATAATTGCCAACACAACTATGGTTTTAATGTTTAGATAAAACAAAGAAACCATAAGAATTATAGCTGCAATAACAATTGTAGAAATAATAGGTTGTTTGTTTTTGTAAACCCACTTCATTCTAAAGCCAATATTAGCTTCATCAATTTCTTTTTGGTTCATTCTTACCAAACGCTGAAAATTATAAATGAAGTAGGTGGAAGAAAAAACTAATACTAATAACGCATTGGATTGTGGAAAACTAAAATATAAAAATGTTCTGTAAGTAAGTGCTAGAACACAAAGTGAAACAAAAAAATTACTGAATACTATTAAGCGTATAAATGGCATTTTTTCATGGAGATTTGGAATTGAAAATCATTTTTTGCTAATTTGTCCCTACAAGAAAACTACTTTTTTTTAAGTCTTTGATAAGAAAAGGTCAAAGACAAGGCTTTCAAAGTTTTTGAAATTAAGGAGTTTACTTATGGTAAATGACTGTTTCAAAAACGAGAATAACGCAGTATTTGGCGTTTTCTTGTAAAGACTAATTGGCTATTAGACTAGCAGTAAAACCAACCCCCAACCCTATTAAAGTAGAGATAAGTGCATTTTGGGTTCTTTTTGCCCGAGCAACACGTTCATGCCCTCTTAAATACTCATCTTCTTTAATGTATTGTAAATCTTTAATTTTCCGTTGTTTTACTCGTGTAGGAAAAATGAGTGTTCCTAACGTATATATTAAAGGAGTTGACACATAAATAAAACTTTGATCATAATGCATAAAGTAACCAGCACCACTGCCAACAGCAAAACCTACTATGTTTGAAAATTTTGAAGAATAGGTTAAATGTGCGTCTCGCTCTCCATAAACAAAGAGTTTCATATCTTTTTGACTCAAAAAATTCCCTTCTAATGAATCATATTTATAAATTGTAGTATCTATTCCATTCCACTTCATTGAAAACAAACGGTAATTTTCAATATCTATTTCTTTATTTTTTAAAGTTTTAAAAGTTAGTTGATACTTATTAAACTCCAACACTTTACCTTCCAACTGTTTTCCATTTAAAAACAAAAGGGTGTCAGTGTTTTGTACAACAACTTGTGCAACAAGTAGGTGCATAAAAAAAGTAGAAAATAATATGGTTAGAATAGTTTTCAAAAAAAAAATTAAATCAAAAAAAAAACAAAAATACAAAATAATATGAGCCTAAAGAGAACGCCACAACAAACTTATTAAGACGTAAAGTTGATTACTTCGCCCATTAAAAATCACAGTTACACTTTAAAGAGTATCCAATTTTGGTTAAGGGCAATATTTTTTTTAGTTTTTTATGTTCACTTCTCGTTAAAGGAACATACCGTAAATCAATTTCTTTAAGTGTTTCTTTAAGCAAAACAATGCTATTAGGAAATGACACAATAGCAGTTCCCCAAAGGTGAAGTTCTGTTAATTTTTTTAATGCACCTATTTCAGTTGGTAGCGTTACGATATCATTGTGGTTCAATATAAGCACTGTTAAGGAATCAAATTTACCGATTGCTTTAGGCACTTCTGTTACTAAATTATCAGAAAAATCCAAATATTGTAGTTGTGGTAAATTAGCAAGCTCTGCAGGAATTTCTTTTAATTGGTTGCCACTTACATCGAGGTAACGAAGATTTTTAAAATTGTATATTTCCTGAGGAAGTTCTGTTAATTTGCTTTTTTTTAAGGTTAATCTAACAACTTCATCGACAGGTAATTTCACGGCTTGTTCCAATGTGTAAATGGGCAGCTTTTTCATGGCTTTTTTGTCCAATATTTGAGCATTGATATTCGTTAAAAATACAAGAGAAATTAGCGTTGCAAAAAAATTAGGCAAGTATTTGTATGGAATTGACTTTGTCAAGAGTTAGTTGGTTTTTAAGTTGATTTAATTCTTTAAAATTACGCTCATTACGAATACGTTCAACAAAGTGAATGGTTATATACTCACCATAAATAAATTCGTTAAAATCAAAAATATGCACTTCAATAGTTTGATTTATTCCATTGAGTGTAGGGCGATTCCCAATATTTAACATCCCCTTATAGGTTATTCCTTTTACTTCTACTTTAACAGCATACACACCGTTTTTTGGGATAAGTTTATAGTTGTTGTCAACAAAAATATTTGCAGTAGGAAACCCAATTTTACGACCAATTTTTTCTCCCTCAACCACTTTTCCACTTAAGAAGTAATTGTATCCCAAAAATTGATTTGCAGCATTAATCTCTCCCGAAAGTAACGATGTTCTGATTTTAGTAGAGCTAATATTAATTTGCTGAATATCTTGAGCTGGAATTTCCTCCACTTCAAAATCGTACGTTTCACCAAAGTTTTTTAAATCCTTAAAATCACCAGCTCTGTTTTTTCCGAAACGATGGTCATAACCTATGATTATCTTTTTTGCATTAATTTTATTTACAAGAATATCTCTAACAAAGTCAAGTGCTGATAATCTTGAAAATTCTTTAGAAAAGGGATGTATAATTAAGTGGTCTATTCCTGCTTTTTCGAGTAATAATGTTCTTTCTTCAATGGTATTTATAAGTTTTAAATCATTGTCATCAGGAAAAACTACCATTCGAGGATGAGGAAAGAAAGTAAGAACTACAGTTTCTCCACCAATTTGATGAGCTGCTTTTTTAAGTTTTTCAATAATTACGTTGTGTCCGCAATGAACTCCATCAAAAGTTCCTATTGTTATTACAGCATTATTAATGGCTGTAAATTTCTGAATATTAGAATAAATCTTCACCTAACTAATTAACCAAATATGAATAAAATTTATTGAGTGCAAATATCACTAAATTAAATCAAAAAAAAGAGATAAATACATTGGCAAAAATGATATTTTATATTAGTTTTGCAGCCACTAAAATAAGACTTGATTTTAAAATAAAATAAATCCCACGAATTATGTCAAAAAACATAGGTAAAATCTCACAAATTGTAGGTCCGGTAATTGATGTTAGCTTTGCTGATGCCGATAAACTTCCTAGCATTTTAGATTCATTAATAATCACAAAAAGCAATGGACAAAAAGTAATTTTAGAATGTCAACAACACATTGGAGAAGATGCTGTTAGAGCAATTTCTATGGATGCAACTGATGGATTGAGTAGAGGAATGGAAGTTGTTGCAACAGGCTCTCCTATTTTAATGCCTAAAGGCGAACAAATTAGAGGGCGTCTATTTAATGTTGTTGGTGATGCCATTGATGGAATTGGCGATGTCCCTAAAGCAGATGGAAATTCTATCCACAGAAAACCACCAAAATTTGAAGATCTTTCAACATCTACCGAAGTGTTGTTAACAGGTATTAAAGTAATTGATTTAATTGAGCCTTACTCAAAAGGAGGAAAAATTGGTTTGTTTGGAGGTGCTGGAGTTGGAAAAACTGTATTGATTATGGAATTAATCAACAACATTGCAAAAGGACACTCAGGTTTGTCGGTTTTTGCTGGTGTTGGTGAACGAACAAGAGAAGGAAATGACTTATTACGTGAGATGATAGAATCTGGCGTTATCAAATATGGTGAAGCATTTAAAAAATCGATGGAAGAAGGTGGTTGGGATTTATCTAAAGTTGATAAAGAAAGACTTTCTGAATCTATGGCTACCTTAGTTTTCGGACAAATGAACGAGCCTCCTGGAGCAAGAGCTAGAGTTGCACTTTCTGGATTAACATTAGCTGAGTATTTTAGAGATGGCGAAGGTGATGGAAAAGGAAAAGATATTTTATTTTTTATTGATAATATTTTTAGATTTACACAAGCGGGTTCTGAAGTATCTGCACTTTTAGGCCGTATGCCTTCAGCGGTTGGTTATCAACCAACATTAGCATCAGAAATGGGTGCTATGCAAGAACGTATTACTTCAACAAAATCGGGTTCTATTACCTCTGTACAAGCAGTTTATGTTCCTGCCGATGATTTAACAGATCCTGCTCCTGCAACTACGTTCTCTCACTTAGATGCAACAACCGTTCTTTCTCGTAAAATTGCGGAGTTAGGAATTTATCCAGCAGTTGATCCATTGGATTCAACCTCTCGTATTCTTACGCCAGATATTGTTGGAAAACCACACTATGATTGTGCTCAAAGAGTAAAAGAAACCTTACAAAGATATAAAGAATTGCAAGATATTATTGCCATTTTAGGTATGGACGAACTTTCGGAAGAAGATAAATTAGTAGTACACAGAGCAAGAAGGGTTCAACGATTTTTATCTCAACCTTTCCACGTTGCAGAGCAATTTACTGGATTAAAAGGCGTGTTGGTTTCTTTAGAAGATACCATTAAAGGATTTAACATGATTTTAGATGGAGAAGTAGATGAATATCCTGAAGCAGCATTCAACCTCGTTGGCTCTATTGATGAAGCCATAGAAAAAGGTAAAAAAATGATGGCAGACGTTTAAAAAGTTTCGAGTTTAAGGTTTCGAGTTTAAAGTTATTTACAACCCGAAACCTCAAACATCGAACCTTAAACCTATTAAGTTATGGAAATAGAAATAATTACACCAGAAAAAAGTCTTTATAAAGGCGAAATAATTTCAGCTATATTCCCGGGAACAGATGGTTCTTTTGGTATATTAAATCAGCATGCACCTATTATTTCAACCTTAAAAAAAGGAGATATAAATATCATAGATGAAAACAACACACCAACCACTTTTTCGGTTGAAGGTGGAGTTGTTGAGGTAAGCAACAATAAAATTATTGTGTTGGCGGAGTAAAAAAACTTTACCTTATATTGGAAAACAAGAAGTGGCTGTTCAAATAGAACAGCCACTTCTTTTGTTAATAACTTTTTTTGCTACTTTACTTTACTTTACTTTGTTGTTTATTAATCATTTAAAATAAACAATTATGAAAAAATTAATGTATGCAGGATTGTTTTTTAGTCTTTTGACATTAAACGCTTGCGAAAAAGAAAGTGCTGTTTTACCTAGACAACAGCACCACAACAACAGTTAGAAGTTGAAGAGATGGTAAATCAAAGAAACTTTGGTTTGTGTTCGTGTAATGGGTTTACTCTAACTAAGGATGAAGGAGGTGATTTTGGATGTCCTGGTGGTTCAGGTTGTTCTAAAATCATGCCTTGTCCTTGCCCTGTAGCTGCTATTGTTGGAAATGATAATAATGGAATAGGAAATGATTTATTTGTAGAAAGTCATTACGATTTATACAAAAAAGCATTAACAGAGAACACCTTACCTCAATTTTTTTCAACGAACAAATGGGTACATATTTTTCCATTATTAAGGAAAGAAGTAACAATTTTAAACCAACTAAAAAGCGGACAACTTACTATGACCGAAGTACGAACAAGAAGTGGTAGTTTGATGCAATTTTGTATTGCTCCTGATAAATTAGGAAGCGATATAAACCCAAGTGATGTGTTATTTGCACTTGAAATACCTGCTGAGGCACTAAGTAAATAAATACCTTTATATGTTTAATATTCGGTTTATCTTTATTGCTACTATTATTGTTTTTTTAGCAGCTTGTTCTACTTCAACGAATAAAAATTCGTTTTCAAAAATTGGCGAACTCCATATATCTTTACCCGATACAAAACAAGATATATGGAGTTATGCTGCAAGTATTATTGAGATAGAAAATAAGGAATATTTGACTTATGCTTCTAAAAAAGATAAAGAAATAGGTTTTATCAATATTAAGAATAATAAGAAAGAATATGTTATTCAATTAAATGAAGCAACTAATAATTATGATTTTAGTTTTAATTCTTTGAAATTTTATATTCATAATTTAGATTCTATTTTTATATTACCTGATGAAGCTAAAAGTATATTTCTTATCAATAAAAAAGGTAATTTAATAAATGAGTGGACTATTAATAAAGAAAATTACGATTATGATTTTATATTATCAGGATTTGTTTTATCGAGTTTTAGCTATTTTAACAATAATATCTATGTCCGTTTTGTTCCAAGAATAAATCAGTTTAAAAATTTAGAGCTTTATCACACAATATTTCCCGAACTTATTTTAAACACAAAGACAAATGCTATTCGTTTTGGAGGAGGTTGGCCAGAAAAATATAAAACTGAAAATTATTATGATTCCTATCCATCAGCAATTATACTGAAAGATTCTATAATATATTCTTTTGCAGCAAGTCATTATGTTTATGTATTTAATAAAGATTCATTAATTATAAAATCAGCTGCACGGAGCAACTACATTAACCATTTTGAAATATTCCCGATAGATAGTGTTGGTAATATAAGCTTCACAATGAAATATCTTAATATTACTTCAAAATATGGAAATATTTATTATGATAAATACCGAAATCAATATTACCGAATTGCTTTTCACTCCACTAAATATGAAAATGAAGATAAAAAAACAGTTAAAGGTAGTTTAGATCAGCCTTGGTCAATAATATGCTTAGATGCAAATTTTAAAAAGCTCAAGGAGATAGCTTTTAACCCCATAGAATACGCTTATGGTCCAATTTTTATAACAAAAGAAGGAGTGTTAATTCCAAAAAGAAGTAATAAAACGGAAAAAAGTGCTCAACGAGAGTGGTTTTTTGATGTTGTAATTTTATAATGAAAAAAATAATTATTTATAGCACTTTACTTGTCATTATCTTAGTAGGTGTTTTTTACTTTACCAAAAAAGATACGCTAATAAATGATGTGATTTTTCAAGAGTATCTTGAGGAACTTAACCTTAGTATTTCTAAAGAAAAAACAAATTATATTCTTGTTCCAAAAGTGGGTTGTCAAGGTGCTATGGCTTCTGTTTTAATGGAGTTGGATAGTGTTTTAAACATAACTAGTTGTAAATTTATATTTATCACATCTAATAACGAGTTGGTTTCACAATATATTAGTAGTAATAAAGAAATTATTATTGATGAAAATAAAAAGTTAGATATACTAAATTTACCTATTAGCAATGTAGCTGTGATAGTAACGGAAAATTATACAATAAGTAAAATCATTTCTTCTAGCAGATGTGAAGAAAAAATTATTTCTAATATCCTTCAACAACTTGATGATTGTTAAAATATATAGCATCAATTTTAATTAAGTTGATTAATCTGTAACAAAAAATCTCCTAAGTAATTAGGAGATTTTTTTTGCATTTGTTAATAACTTTTTTTGCTATTTTACTTTACTTTAATTCACTTTATTGTTTATTAATCATTTAAACTAAACAATTATGAGAAAATTAACGTATGCAGGATTGTTTTTTAGTCTTTTGACATTAAACGCTTGCGAAAATATTCGTAACACTATAATTGAGGGGATAAATGCCAAAATAATTCCAATTGAAAGAGTTGAAAATTAACAGTTGGTTATTTATAATAACATTGGTTGTTTTCTCGTGCAAACAAGAAGCAACCCATGTTCTTTTTGTAGAAGAAGAAAAAATTGCCATTCAAGAAACTACATCATTATATTTGAATAGATACATTGATTGGATAGCTGATGAAGAAGAACAATTTATTTATATTTCTTCCAATGAAAATCAAATACTCCAACTCAATACACAAAATGGAGCGTTGTTGTCATTTTATGAAATGGACAGCACAAAAGTAAATCGTCTCTACAAAGAGATGGTTCAACATTATTCAGGTATTGATTTTAAGTATTCTCCAAATGAATTAGCCAATGAATATACATTGTTAATTGATCGATTATGGTTAACCAACGATACTTTGTTTGCTAATTTAACCTTGCAATTTAGCGTGAATGGCAGTTATTTTGGACAAAAAGCACGCCATATTCTTTTTTTTGGAACTGTTTTACAATTCGATATTAAAAACAACCAACTCATCAATACCTATTTTACTCCTCAAGAGATTGTGTCAAACTATGACTCGTTGAGCGATAAAAAAAGCCTTGCTTATCTTTCTGGGCAACGAAGTTTTGCATATTATAACCATGCTTTTTATTTTGGCAATGCTGCAGGAACAAACTTTGATTCTCTAAAATTATTGATTAAAATCTCTCATGATTACTTAACTAAAATACAACATGATTCAGTTTTACATAAAATTAACATCGCTGATTTTTTAATTGATTTAAAAACCATAGATAAAAACACTGATGGAAGATTGTTTTTTTATAATACGCACGCTGTTACACACAAGAACAAGTTCTATTTTTCAGAAGGAAAAAATGTGTATGATGTAAAAGAAAAAGTACCTTATGCCATGTTAATCGATTCATCTTATCAACATCTTAAAACATTTGATGTTTTGCCTTCAGGAAACGTACTTTATGTTGATTCGAAAGATACGGTTAATGTTAAAAATTTAGTTTACTTTGATGTTGTTAAAAAAGCAAAACATCCGCTAAAGAAAATAGGGAAGGATGTTAAAAAAGTTTTAATTGGCAAAAAGTATTTTTATGAGTTATTTTATGAAGGTGAAAAATATTACTTAGTTAAGTATCGCTATGAAGAAAAATAAAAGCTGTTTTTTGTTGTTTTTATTTGTTGGAACGCTTGTTTTTTCTTGTAATTCTAACAGTAAAGATTTAAGAATTGATAATCATCAGCAAGATGAAAAACCTACCATTCATTCTATAGAAGCACTTTTGCCTGACACTTTTTTAAAAAAAGGCAATTGTAAAAACATTTTACTCATAAAGAAAAACGACTGTTTGGCTTGTGAGCAAATGTTAGCAAGATTTGTTTCTGATTCAACGATAACGAGTAACACATTATTCATTAATGAAACTATCAGAAAAATTGAATTAACCGATTATTACAAAAAAAGACCATTTTTAAACAACAAAAAAGGACTTTTATTTGATAGTGAGTTAATTACCAACATCTGTAAAACTCAAAACATAAACTTCAGTTCATCTGTTATGCTAATTTTAAATAAAAATAACCAAGTCATAGAAGTTGGCTTATTAAAAGAACTTGTTGGGAATGTTGCGTTTTTCGATAAGGTTTGTAAAGACTGAGAAATATTGATAAATTTCTGTAACAAAAAATCTCCTAATTTCTTAGGAGATTTTTTTTTTGCACTAACTAAACAGGAGGGAATGTTTTTGGTGAGAATTCTTTTTATTAACGCTTTAACTAAAAAGAACACAACAAAACTACATCTCAACTAAACCTATACATGTTAAAGCTACGTTAACAAAAGTTAAAAACTGTTAAACTTCAAGGATATAGATACATTAGCTGTAATTTTGTTTGAGAAATGAAACGCAAATACATTTATATATTAATAGGACTAATAACTTTTGCCCTAATCGGTTTAGTTGCCATACAAATTTATTGGATAAATAGTGCTATTACCCTAAAAGAAGATGGTTTTAGAAATGATGTAACCAATTCCTTAATTGCCGTTGCTCAGAAAATAGAAAAATTAGAAACCATTAATCGTGTTAAAAAACACCAACATGGTCAGGCTATATTTAAAAAAAGAGCCCATACTATCCGAGAATCATTTAACAGTAAAAACGAAGCTTCTTATGACACATCTACAGTTTTTGAGGAAAATGGTGTGAAATATAAAATCAGTGAACGCCAGCAGAAACAATCCGATCAAGTGCTTTATCAAAAATCCATACAATCGGTTTCGGATAAAGGACAGTTTGGCTTTCAGTTTAGTATGGGAAGCAAAAATAATTTCAATCCAAAAAATACCTATAACGATTCTATTTATAACTACAAGGAAAATGAAAAATCCATATTAATTGATGAAATATTAGAGAGCTTATATGAAATAAATCGTTTTAGAGGAATTAAAGAGCGTATTGAAAATATTGCTATAGATTCTCTTATTAAAGAAGAACTAGCTAATCGAGGCATTAAAACAGAATTTGTGTTTGGTATTTTTGATTATGATGGAAATGATGTGCTGCGAGAGGATACACTTAAAAACACACACAACATTAGAATGTCGGGCTATTGGGCTCAACTTTTCCCTAACGATGTTTTTGATACGCCTCATTTCTTAAGTATTTTCTTTCCTCACAAAACAGGTTTTTTATTAAAATCGATGTGGATGATGCTGTTTTCTTCCATTGTGTTACTTTTAATAATTATTTGGGCGTTTACATTTACCATTCAAACCATTTTCAAACAAAAAAAACTATCTGAAATTAAAAACGATTTCATCAATAACATGACACACGAATTGAAAACCCCTATTTCAACCATTTCTTTAGCTTGCGAAGCATTAAACGATAAGGATATTTGTGCTGACGATAAAATAAAGCACAATTATGTAGGAATGATTCATCAAGAAAATAAGCGATTAGGTGTTTTAGTAGAACGTGTGCTAAAAAGTGCTACTTGGGATAAAACAGACTTAAAGCTCAATAAAGAAAATTTCGATTTTCATGAAATTCTTAAAAATGTTATTGACAACATCACTATTCAAATCACAAGCAAAAATGGTGAGATACGGCAGAAATTAAACGCAACAAACACCCTATTAAAAGCAGATAAAGTTCATATCATTAATTTAGTTTATAACCTGTTGGATAATGCCAATAAATATTCTCCCAATAAACCAGAAATTATCGTTTCTACAGAAAATAGTAGAGATGGAATTGTTTTATCCATAGCTGATAATGGAGTAGGAATAAAAAAGGAAAATCTCATAAAAATATTTGAAAAATTTTACCGTGTTCCAACAGGCGACATACACAATGTGAAAGGATTTGGATTAGGTTTGAACTATGTGAAAGCCATTGTTGACAAACATCAAG
Source organism: Vicingaceae bacterium (assembly GCA_019429185.1). Taxonomy (GTDB): domain Bacteria; phylum Bacteroidota; class Bacteroidia; order Flavobacteriales_E; family Vicingaceae; genus BRH-c54. The sequence continues at coordinate 2,705 of JAHYJH010000048.1, read as the reverse complement.
GAGAAATAAAAGTAATTAGTGAACCAGGAAAAGGAACAACATTTCAAATATATCTTCCATTTGAAAGCAACTAAAATTATAAAATTATGTCAGAAAAAATTAAATTATTATTAGCCGAAGACGATACCAACTTAGGTAATTTATTGTCCGATTTCTTAAAAGCAAAAGGCTATGAAGTAACATTAGCTAGCAATGGTGAAGAAGCATATTCATTTTTTGTTAAAGGAAATTATCATTTATGCTTATTAGATGTGATGATGCCTGTAAAAGATGGTTTTACTACCGCTAAAGAAATTAGAAAAATAAACACATCTGTACCTATTATTTTTTTAACTGCAAAATCTATGAAAGAAGATACGTTGAAAGGGTTTGAAGTGGGTGCCGATGATTATATTTCCAAACCATTTAGTATGGAAGAATTATTAGCTCGAATTAGTGCAGTACTCAGGCGGACAAAAGACGAAGTAGAAGTGCAACACGAAACATTTTTTACCATAGGCAACTATACCTTTGATTATCAAAAAAGACATTTAACCCACCAAGGTGAGTTTGTAAAACTAACCTCAAAAGAAAGTGATTTATTAAGATTACTTTGTTTAAACGAAAACAAAGTGTTAGATAGAACACACGCCCTTAAAGCTATATGGGAAGATGATAACTATTTTAATGCCCGAAGTATGGATGTTTATATTGCCAAACTCAGAAAACACCTCAACAAAGATAAAAACATAGAAATTATCAATGTTCATGGCAAAGGATTCAGGTTTGTTGTACACGTTTAGAAAGTTTATCGAAGTGAAGTAAGAACAATCTATTTTGCTTAACCCGAACTCAGGTTACTAAACCTTTTTTGTTACAAAAATCTTTAGCAAAACTTATAAAATAAAGTCCTTCAGGATTTTGAAATTTATAGTTTCTGCTCATGTTGGTAAATGTATTAATTTTTTATTTACCACAAGCGAGACGCTTGTGGCAGCGGGGGCAAAACTTATTAACATAACTCAATTAATATTATGTTTTTATGTGCGTTTATAGTATATTTGTGTTGTTAATAATTTTTAATTGCACAATTATGGGGTTTGCAGAACGACTAAAAAAAATACGCTTAGAAAAGGGATTTTCTAAAGGAGAGTTGGCTACTGAAATAGGAGTTCATTACTCTCAAATTGGTAGATATGAAAACAAAGGGGCTCAGCCTTCTGCTAATGTTCTTTCTAAAATAGCCAATACACTTAGTGTTTCAACTGATTTTTTAATGAATGGGCTGGCTGATGACTTAGCAAACAATTCGCTCTCAGATAAGACGTTACTAAATCAGTTTAAAACTATTGAAAAACTGTCTGAGCAAGAAAAAAATGTAGTTAAAATCTTTTTAGATGCTTTTATTACTAAAAAACAAATTCAACAACTAGCTTCTTAAATTCTATTGTTATGGCTGATTATACGTTAAAAATATCGGAAAAAAACGCTAAGGCTTTGGCTTTGCTAAACTACCTTAAAACATTAGATTTTATTGAGTTAACTAAGTCTGTTGATTGGTGGGATGAATTGAGTGAGCGTAATAAAGCTTCTATTGAAAGAGGGTTAGATGATTTAAACAACAATAGAATACATTCTGATGAGGATGTTAGAAAAAGTGTAAGAGAACGTATTTTAAAGGCTAAAAAAGGATGATGATAATTTGGTCTGATGAAGCTAAGATTACCTATGATGATATCATTGATTATTTGTTGAAAGAATGGCATATAGAGATTGCCATAGATTTTGAGGATAAAACTAATGACCTTTTAGACCACTTAAAAATAAACAAAAAACTTTGTCCTCCCTCTAAGGTTAAAAAACTTCGTAAGTGTGTTATTCATAAAAATGCTTCTCTTATTTACAGAGTTAAATCTAATGCCATAGAACTCGTTACTTTTGTCGATAACAGAACCAACCATAACTACTAATTTTTAAACGCTAAAAACTTGTTATAAAGCCCGTAGTTGCCAACGCTCTTTGCTAACGCTTCAAACTACGTGCAGTTGGGGTCTTTGATTTTTTCTGAAGGAGATCCAAATACTGCTGAAGATGATAAAAAAACAGATATTGATAATATTGATTTAACAGGAAAGACTTTTGAAGATAAAAAAGGAAATACGGTGCCAATTGTTCATAGCACAATTGATGAAGCGACAAAAGAAGATGCAGAAAAAAATATTATTGAGAAAGTAAATGAAGGAGGTTAATATGAAAATAGATATGTCTTTTATTAAAGAGAAAAGTTTTTTGATTCTGTCATTTCTAATTTTTACATTGATAGCAATTTTCACATTAATTGCAATGTATATTTTTACTTTACAGGAAGGTGTTAACTCTACTGGATATATTTATGATTTAGCAGAATATTACTTAAACATTTTAAATGGTATTGGAGCTTTTATTACAAATATTAATGAAGGGAATATTTTAAATTATTTAATTTCTCATATAATTATAGCTTTTATATTTGCTGTTGTAGTTAAATTAGTGCTTCTTTTAAAAAGAAAGTGTTAGTGGGTAGTGTTTACTCTAATAAAAACAAATACCCCCCCCTGTTCGTAGGTACTGTCATAAAAAACAAATAAAAGTCATATTTTTTTTATAATTTTGTTTCAGACGAAAGAAAGCACACTTCGATTCTTCGATGGATGTTTATCTTGTGAAGCTTCGGTAAAAACCGAAGC
>JAHYJH010000047.1 GCA_019429185.1 Vicingaceae bacterium | reverse complement strand
TGATTACGATTTATTACCCCGACCTTAAGGTCGGGGTAATAAAAACCAAATAACAAAAGGGCTTTAGCCACATTATATTATTACCTTTGTTTGTGTCATCACAAACAAAAAAATCGTTTGTGATGACACATTTTTGATGACACAAACGATGGCACAGAATATTCACTCTAAATCCTGTAATACCAAACTTACAAACTCATCCTTATTCAGGATATTTCAAATTGTCATAAATGTAGTTAAAATAGTCTTTATCTCCTTTTCGTTGAATTTCTAAATTGAAATCTTTACTGTTTTTTTCTTCATCAGGTATCGCTTCTTCACAAAATGTCAAAAACAATTCAAGAGCATATTTTTTTAGTTCATTTTGATATTCCTCTGCACTTATTTCTTTATATCTTTCTTTATATCTCTCTTTTACAAACAATAAACATTCCTCTATATAATTTCGAATAAATAATATTCTACTTAAATCTTCGTATAAGATTTCTGTGTCATATTTTTTTGCAGTAAAAATGCTTCGTATTCCTATTTTTGAAATAGTCAATATATTATCAATCATTTTGTTTTCCTTTAATAAACAAATAGCCTTCTTCTATTTTCTTAGCAATCCTATCCGCAACTTCTTTATCTGCTGGGGATTCTTGTAAATCTGAAACAACACATTCTAAGCAGTCTAAATCCCAACTATAAAAACCAACTTTTCTCTTTCCAGTCAAGTTTTCAATTCGTCTATCCAGTCCGAACGATTCAGCCATCTGCCAAGAGTTTTCCTGCAACAATTCCAGTTCGTCAATTTCAAATTTAATCTCTGCTTTTATGTCATTTTTTCCTGGTTTCATTTCTCTGTATGTTTTTAATCTTTCTAGTTATTTCATTGTCATTTCAGAAATGTGCCTTGTTCTGCTGCTTATTCTGCTGAATGAATGCCAACATTTTGCAGCTACAAGAAGCTGGCTATTTCGAAGCACTTCACTGTCAACTAAGCAGAAACTCTGATAGAAGCACAAAACTTCATTTAACCACTGAACCCGATTTTTTGCCAAACGCCTGTTGAACTAAACCTATGGTAGAAGTAAAACTGATAGTTGTTATCTTTGCAAAGATAACTAATAAATTAAAAATTATGACAAAAAAAAGAACACAGAAGAGTTAAGGAACTGTAAAGAAATAAAGTGTACAGAATTGACACGGCAGCCAGCCAGTGGCTGGATGAGCGAGGTGGTGTGTCTGTATTTCGTCATTTTTCAAGGCGTGAATGAGGCGAATAGCATTAGCTATTTAACGATTTTACAACGCAGAAAAATGGAGAAAGAACAAGTCAAAATGGGTAGTTTATTTCTTTACAGTTCCTAAGGGAGAACAAACTCATTAACCAAGCAAAACGAGAAGTATTTATTTTTCAATATAAAATTTTTAAATTTCATTTAACAACACTTTTTTGTAACATTTTAGTTAGTTTTTGTGTAAAATATAACAAATAAAAAAAATTGAGTTTGTTTTAGCTAAGAAATTAATTGAAATTATAAACCTCTAAAACCCAAAATCCATGAAAAATTTAGCCCTAATTTTAAGCCTTATTGCTTTTTTCACACTAAGTATGAACGTAAAAGCAACTAATACAAATCTTCCACAAGGTATAATTTACCAAATAGAAATCAATGCTGCTGACATTCATAAAACTAAAAACTTTGTTGATGAATACCATTATCTCCGAAAAATAACTTTAAATGATAAAGAGTTTTTTCAGTTTGGAAAATTCACTGCTTTCAATGATGCAGATGATTTAAGAACAAAACTTATTACTGCAGGATGTAAAAACGCATCAATTATTGCTTTTAATAATCAGGAAGAAATTTCAGTTGCTGAAGCTATAAATTATCAGTACAAAAATACATTACTAACGGCAGAAAATAAGATTGAGAAAGATGCCGATTTGATTAGCAATGTTGAAGCTAGTTATCTTTTACAAGTACAACGCTCTGGTTTGAAACATTACTATGCGTTGGCAATTCCAGTTAATTCTGTAGAATTAGTAGATAAATTATTTGAAATTATTGATAATGAACAAGTAATGGAAATTAATTTGGAAGATAATATTTATTCTATAGGTAATTATGCAACGCTTGAAGAAGTAGTGTTGGCAAGAAAAAAGTACATGAATAATGAGATTGAAAATGTGTATGTGATGGCACAAATTACAGACACACGTTTAACAGAGCAAGACACACAAAATTTAGCTCTTACAATCCAATCAGTAATGAATGGATTGGCTTCAAAATAAAATTTATGCTATAAAAAACGCCTTGATAAAAATTTATCAAGGCGTTTTTTGTTAATTGTTAGAGAAAAGGATTTACATCATTCCGCCCATTCCTCCACCCATTCCTCCCATTGGAGGCATTCCCGCACTTTCTTGTTCGGGTTCATCAGTAATCACACATTCTGTAGTAAGCAAAAGGGCAGCTATTGAAGCAGCGTTTTCTAATGCAATGCGAGTTACTTTTGTAGGATCAATAATTCCTGCTTTATACATATTTGTATATTCTTCAGTTCTTGCGTTGTATCCAAAATCATCCTTACCATCTCTAATTTTTTGAACAACAACTGCCCCTTCGCCACCAGCATTTATAATTATTTGACGCAAAGGTTCTTCCAAAGATCTTCTAACTATAGCGATACCCGTATTTTCATCTTCATTAACACCCTTTAATCCTTTTAATCCTTTTTCGGCTCTAATCAACGCAACTCCACCACCAGGAACAATTCCTTCTTCAACAGCAGCTTTTGTTGCAGCCAAGGCATCGTCAACTCTGTCTTTTTTCTCTTTCATTTCTGATTCAGTTGTTGCTCCGACATAAAGAACGGCAACTCCTCCAGATAATTTAGCTAATCGCTCTTGAAGCTTTTCTTTGTCGTAATCAGATGTAGTTGTTTTTATTTGAGCTTTAATTTGTTCTATTCTTGCTTTGATGTCAGCTTTTTTTCCAGCTCCATTTACAATTGTAGTGTTATCTTTATCTATTGTGATTTTTTCGGCAGTTCCAAGCATTTCAATGGTAACATTTTCTAACTTAAACCCTTGTTCTTCGGAAATAAGCGTACCACCCGTTAATACAGCAATATCTTCCAACATGGCTTTTCTTCTATCGCCAAAACCAGGTGCTTTAACGGTTGCTATTTTTAATCCAGCTCTAATTTTATTAACTACTAAAGTTGCCAATGCCTCTCCCTCAACATCTTCGGCAATTATTAATAATGGTTTCCCTGATTGAGCAACTGGTTCTAATATTGGAAGTAAGTCTTTCATTCCAGTAATCTTTTTGTCATAAATTAATATGTAAGGATTACTCATTTCTACTATCATTTTTTCGGCATCTGTAACAAAATAAGGAGAAAGATAGCCTCTATCAAATTGCATTCCTTCAACAATATCAACATACGTTTCTGTTCCTTTAGCTTCTTCAACAGTAATTACACCTTCTGCTTTCACTTTTTCCATTGCTTGAGCAATTAACTTACCTATAGTTTCATCATTGTTTGCAGAAACAGTAGCTACTTGTCTTATTTTTTCATTGTCGTTACCAACTTTTTTCGAAATGGTTTTTAATTCAGCAACAACAGCGGCAACTGCTTTGTCAATACCTCTTTTCAAATCCATTGGATTTGCACCTGCTGCTACATTTTTTAACCCAGAAGTGATTATTGATTGAGCCAAAATGGTTGCGGTTGTTGTTCCGTCTCCAGCATCATCGGCTGTTTTACTTGCCACTTCTTTAACCATTTGAGCACCCATATTTTCAATAGGATCTTTTAATTCAATTTCTTTGGCAACGGTAACTCCATCTTTAGTTACATGTGGTGCTCCAAATTTTTTGTCAATGATAACATTTCGTCCCTTAGGTCCTAATGTTACTCTAACCGCATTAGCCAATTTGTCAACACCTGCTTTTAAACCATTTCTGGCTTCAATCTCAAATTTTATATCTTTTGCCATAACTTATAATTTTTTTTAATGAATTAATGTTTAATTTATTTTTTGATGTTATACTATTGCATAGATATCAGCCTCTTTCATTATTAAATAATCTTTCCCTTCAATAGTAATTTCAGTTCCGGAATACTTACCATACAAAACTATATCTCCTTTTTTAACGGTTAATGGTTCATCTTTTTTTCCGCTACCAACAGCCATTACTTTTCCTTTTTGAGGTTTTTCTTTTGCTGTGTCTGGAATTATTATTCCCCCAGCCGTTTTTTCTTCTGCAGCAGCAGGTTCAACTATCACTCTGTCTGCTAGTGGTTTAATTTTTAATGACATACTTATAATTTTTATAGGTTAATATTTAATTTAACATCTGTGCTAGTTGTCATAAGTTATGCCAATACAAAGTCATAGCTCATTCTATGACATTTTTACAGAACTATATAAACTAAAATTATTTTATGCTTCTATTTATACTTACTTACTGACATTTTTTCACTTAAATTTTCACTTGAAATGTAAAAAATCTCTTCATCATATTAACAAAAAACACAATTTATCAACAAAAATGTAAATTGAATACAAATTTAGTCTGATAAATGAATTAAAATATCTACATTTGTTAGTAGTTAATCGAAAAAAATAACCTTTTAAACTTTAAAATTATGAATAAAGCACAATTAGTTGATGTCATCGCAAAAGAAGCAAAACTATCTAAAACTAATGCAAAATCTGCTTTAGAAGCAATTACTGGAACTATTACTAAATCATTGAAAAAAAATGACAATGTAACGCTTATTGGTTTTGGAACTTGGTCTGTTGCTAAAAGAACTGCAAGAATTGGTAGAAATCCACAAACTGGAAAAGAAATTAAAATCGCTGCAAAAAAAGTAGCTAAATTTAAAGCTGGTTCTAAATTAGCTGCTTCAGTTAAATAACAACTTTCTTTCTTTTTCTTTAAAAAGCTTTCCTTATTTATTAAGGAAAGCTTTTTTTATTTTTGCACCATTTTTACACCATGACCCACGAAAAAAAATTATTAGAACATCTTTTAACTTTCATTTCCGAAAATAAACGGGAATTATTTTTTAAAATCATAGAAGAACGTACGCAACATTGTACGGTTATATTAGAGGATATTTTTCAACCACAGAATGCCAGTGCTGTTTTGCGAAGTTGTGATGTTTTTGGCATCCAAAATGTTCATGTTATTGAAAATAGGAATACATATAATGTTAATCCAAAAGTAGTGCAGGGTGCTTCAAAATGGCTCAATATAAACAAATATAATGAACTTGAAAACAATACACTTTTTTGTATAAATGCGTTGAAAAATAAAGGTTATAAGATTTATGCCACTTCACCCCATGCAACAACTTATTTAATTCAAGATATTCCTATTGATACTAAGTTTGCTTTGTTGTTTGGAACAGAGAAAGAGGGACTTTCTGAAATTGCATTATCTAATGCTGATGAACTTGTAAAAATTCCTATGGTTGGTTTTACTGAAAGTTTAAATATTTCTGTATCTGCAGCGATTTGTTTATATGAAGTAACTAAAAGATTACATGAATCAACCATTGATTGGCAACTTAACGAAAAAGAAAAGGTAAATCAGTTAATTCAATGGACGAAAAAAGTCATTAAACGAGGCGAAGCTATTGAAAGAGCTTTTTTAAAAGCTCCATAATTTCCTATAAAGTAAAGTTTTCAAAATAACTTCCATAAAACTAAGAATAATTTCTGTAGCTAATTTAATGATGATTCAAAGATAAAAGAATCATAAAGTTTATTTGAGCTTTTGTTGAAATAAGTCCAATGTTGAATAGCACCATCTTCCAAAAAGAACCTATTTAGAATGATACTGATAGTGTTAGGTTCAAGAAGTTCTTTATTTAAAAAAAATATTTATCCATCATCTCTGAATAAACACCTTCTGTAAATATGTGATACAAAAGATATAACGCAAACAAAACAAATGGAATAATAATGGTATTTTTCAGTGCTTTTCTTTCGTGTTTTAAGTGCATATAGTAAGCAACAATAAAATAAGCCTTAGCAACGGTAAGAATAATAAAAGTCATTTTTACTGCTCCCCAATTTATTTCCAAATATTTCCATACTAACCCTAAAGTTACTTCAAAGGTTGTAATGGCTAACAACACCCAAAACATATTCCATATCATTCGTCTTGTTTTCTTCCCTTCTTCTTCAGAATGGTGAGCAGCATATTTATAAGGTTCTGGAGCGTGTCCGTGTGCGTGATTATCGTGTGAATGTTCCATAATATCTTTATTTTAATTTTTTATGCTTAAACAAGGTAGAAAAAGGTAAACACAAATACCCAAACTAAATCTACAAAATGCCAGTATAAACCAACTTTTTCAACCATTTCGTAATGTCCTCTTTTTTGGTAAGTTCCCATTATTACATTAACAAATATAATAAAATTTAAGATAACCCCACTAAAAACGTGCGTTCCGTGAAAACCAGTAATGAAAAAGAAGAAATCACCAAACAATGGATGTCCATATTCATTGTGGGTTAAATTAGCTCCAAAAATTTCTTTTCCTGATGCCAGTACCTTAGTTAGTTCTTCGCCTGTAAGTTGAATAAAAGGAGATGTAATGTTTCCTGCAATTTCTCTCCAAGGCAATAATAACGCTTGTTTAGAATCATCAGCCCAACGTGCAATTACTCCGTAAGTATGTTCAACAGTTCCGTTAGGCAACGTAAAAGTTCCTCTTCCTAATTCAATAGCACCTAATTCAGTTCCATGTATGAAATGATACCATTCCCAAGCTTGTGAGCCTAAGAAAATAGCACCTCCCAAAAGTGTCCAGCCTAACCAAACAATAACTCCTTTTCTATCCATACGATGTCCTGCTTCAACAGCTAAAACCATAGTTACAGAACTCATAATTAAGATAAAAGTCATTAAAGCAACATACAACAATGGATGATGTCCGTGCATAAAAGGGAAATGCGTAAAAACATTTTCGGCAGAGGGCCACAAACTTCCATAATAATGACGGTAGAATCCATAAGCGGATAAAAAGCCTGTAAAGGATAATGCATCTGAAATTAGGAAAAACCACATCATTAATTTTCCATAACTTGCTCCGTAAGGTGATTCATTATTACCTCCCCATGCAGTTTTACTATCCATTGTTGCTGTATTTGACATAATTGTTTAAATATTAATGTTATGCAATAAATTTTAAGAAAAAGAATAAATACACCCAAAGTGCAGTTAAAAAATGCCAATAAGTTAAACTTAGTTGTATTCCCAAAATAGTTGTTGGAGAATATTTTTTAAGTATTGATTTTGTAACAACCACCAAAAGACTAATTAGCCCTGCAAAAAGATGAAGTAGGTGAAGTGCTGTCAACGCATAGAAATAAGAACCTGAAGGATTGCTCTGTTCTCCAGCCCAAAAAACACCCGAATGATATAGTTGTTGCCAAGCATAAAACTGAGTAACTGTGAAGGAGATTCCTAAAACAAATGTTAAAATAGTAGTAATGGTTGCAAATTTTAATTGATTGTTTTTTGTAAAAGACAAACTTAACTGGTAGGTCAAGCTACTGAATAAAATTAATATAGTACTTACAAAAAACATAGAAGGAACCTCTAGTTTTATCCAAATAGAATTAGATTTACTAACAATGAGCGCACTTGTAAGTCCTGCAAAAAACATTACAATGCTCATTAAACCTATCCACAACAAAGGTTTTGCTGTTTTTTGTCTAATTTCCGTTTTGTATTTTATGTTATCTAAGTTATCTAAGCTTATTGTTGTCATTTAATTTTATTTTAATGTTCGCCACCATCTTTTTCGCCATCAGCTAAAGGAACGGTTTGAGGGATAAAATCTTCGCCTGTAACATAATCTCCATTGTCATTTAATTTGCTATAATCATAAGGCCAACGGTAAACAGTTGGAATTTCTCCTGGCCAATTTCCATGAATGTGTTTTACGCCTGTAGTCCATTCTAATGAATTTCCTTTCCAAGGATTTTGAGGTGCTTTAGGACCTCTTAATGCACTGTAAACAAAATTAAAAAAGAATATTAATTGTCCGAAAAAAGCAAGAATGGCAAACCAGGTAATTAAGGTATTAATATCAAATAAATTATCAAATAAAGGAAATTCAGAATTGGTATAATACCTTCTAGGAACGCCTGCTAATCCTAAAAAGTGCATGGGAAAGAATATTCCGTAAGCACTAACAATGGTTATCCAAAAATGAACATTTCCTAAATTGTTATTTAACATTCTGCCAAAGATTTTTGGAAACCAATGATAGACACCTGCTATCATTCCAAAAATACCAGATAAACCCATTACAATATGAAAGTGACCTACCACAAAATAAGTATCATGTACATTGATGTCTAAAGTAGAATCTCCAAGAATTAATCCAGTTAACCCCCCAGAAATAAAAGTAGAAACCAAACCAACACTAAAGAGCATTGCTGGTGAAAATTTAATATTTCCTTTCCAAAGCGTTGTAATGTAATTAAATACTTTTACGGCTGAAGGTATAGCAATTAATAAGGTAGTAAAGGTAAACACTGCTCCAAGAAAAGGATTCATTCCAGTAACAAACATGTGGTGTCCCCATACAATAGCTGAAAGAAATCCAATTGCTAACATTGAAGTAATCATTGCTCTATATCCAAATATTGGCTTTCTCGACATGGTAGAAACTATTTCGGAAGTAATTCCAAGTGCAGGCAGAAGTACGATATAAACTTCAGGATGACCTAAAAACCAAAATAAATGCTCAAATAAAATAGGACTTCCACCAGCATGTTCTAAAACTTGTCCTCCAATATAGATATCTGACAAATAAAAACTGGTTCCAAAACTTCTATCAAAAACTAACAAAAGAGCTGCAGCTAATAATACAGGGAAAGAAATTACCCCAACAATTGCTGTAATTAAAAACGACCATATTGTTAGTGGCAATCGAGTCATGGTCATTCCTTTTGTTCGGAGGTTTAATATAGTAACTATATAATTTAAACTCCCTAATAAAGAACTTGCGATAAAAATTGCCATTGCAACTAACCAAAGCGTCATTCCTAAACCTGAACCAGGTATTGCTTGAGGCAAGGCACTTAACGGAGGGTAAATAGTCCAACCAGCAGAAGCCGCTCCTCCTTCAACACCGAGTGAAATCAACATAATTACACTTGACACAAAAAAGAACCAATAGGAAAGCATATTTAAAAATCCTGACGCCATATCTCTAGCACCAATTTGAAGTGGGATAAGTAAATTACTGAATGTTCCGCTAAGTCCTGCTGTTAACAGAAAGAAAACCATAATGGTTCCATGCATCGTTACCAAAGCCAAGTATTTATCAGGCAACATCACTCCATTTTCTGCCCAACTTCCCAATAAAAAATCAATAATCCAAAAACTTTCGCCTGGGAATCCCAACTGAAGTCTGAATAAAGTTGACATTGAAAGACCAATAAAACCCATAATAAAACCAGTTATCAAAAACTGTTTAGAAATCATTTTATGATCTTGACTAAAGACATACTTAAATAAAAAGTCTTGTTCTTCGTGTGGATGTTGATGTGCACTCATATATTATATTTGTTAAACGCTATCTAAATATTAATTTTATAAATTACTCAGCACTAAATTCTTTTTGTTCTGCCAACCATTTTTCGAAATCTTCTTTGCTCTCTACAACTATGTCCATTTGCATATTATAGTGGGCAGCACCACAAATTTTATTACACAATAAAATATATTCAAAATTTTCGTTGTTTGTAATTTTTTTCATTTCTTCTGATGTTATGGTAGGTATAAAATTAAATTGAGTTTTCAATCCAGGAACAACATTCATTTGAGCTCTAAAATGAGGCATATAAGCACTGTGCATAACGTCTTGGGAGCGAAACACAAACTGCACAGGAACTCCCTTTGGTAAATGAAATTCTCCTTTAACAATTTTATCATCTTTCGCATTTTCATCGGAGATATCAATACCTAAGGCATTAACTCCTTCAATATATTCAACACTAGCTCTTCCTAATTTACCATCTTTACCTGCATATCTTGCTGTCCAAGAAAATTGTTGACCATATACCTCAATTAAAATATGCTCTTGTTCTGATGCAACTGGAGTCATAATTTTATTCCAATTGCTAAGTCCAACTAAAATTAAAACGGTTAATGCTATAGATGGAATAATTGTCCAAAACATTTCTAGTTTATTACTATGAGAAAAAAACAAGGCTTTACGAGTTTCGCTGAATGAATATTTATATGAAAACCAAAAAAGAAAAATGTGGGTAATGATGAAAACGGGGATAATAAACCACAAGGTTATATTCATTAATTCATCAACACCGACACCATGCTCAGAGGCTGAAACAGGTAGCATTAAACCTCCCCACTTCCATACTTGCCAAGCGAAAAAACCAAAATAAGCAACCAAAAAAACCATAAGTAAGAGTGCTTGTGCTTTGCTTTGTTTTGCTGAAATTTCATAAATTTCTTTACCACTTTCTGTTGCTCTTAATTCGGCAATTTTCAAAATTTGAACAGCAGTTGCTATAACTAATAACACTGCGACTATGGCTACTAAAGCTATCATAAATATTTACTTAATCAGGTTAAAAAAAGAATTCCTTTGTTTTTTAAATCATAAAAGCATTTCCATAATAATTTTTTTATAACTTATTTATGATAACGCTCATAATCATCCGCCAAAAGTACAACAGTTATTTAATATTCAAAATAAATTTACAAAAAAAATAAAGCACAGAAAGTATTTCACTTATTTTTAACTTATTATAGGGCTTGATTAAATGAGGATAAATTAAAAAAATACTAAAAATATAAGTAAATAGTTGTTTTTTTAAATATAAAAGAAATATATTTGCGTTTGATTTTGCTTTTTTTTAATAAAAATTTTTCACCAAATGACTCGACAAATACTACTTATAATTACCTTATTATTACTGACATTTTCAATTGCAGATGCTCAAACTTGGAAACGCCAACGGGTAGAATACGCTTTTGGATTAGGTGCTACCAATTTTTTAGGTGATTTAGGTGGTGCTAACCAAATTGGCACGAATGGCTTAAGAGATTTAGAACCTTCGGCAACTCGCTTTGCTGTGGGCTTGGGTTATAGGTATCAATTAGGAAGAGATTGGTTTGTTAAAGGAAACTTAGGTTATATGATGTTTTCTGGTGATGATGCCTTAACAAAAGAACCTTTTCGTGCCGCTAGACAACTTAATTTCAGATCTCATGTTATAGAATTATCGGCTCAAGCAGAATATATGCTAATCAAACAAAAATCGGGTCATTTATATAAATTAAGAGGTGTAAGGGGTAAAAGTTGGTTTAGGTTTGAAGTTTATCTTTTTGGTGGAGTTGGTGGAATATGGTTTGACCCACAAGGAAAAGACCAAAATGGTAATTGGCATCGTTTAAAACCTCTCCACACCGAAGGTCAAGGATTACCTGGTGGACCAAAACAATATAGCGGTTTTTCTTTAGTAATTCCTTATGGAATAGGGATAAGAAGAAATTTAGGTGGCTCAGCAAGAATGCGTAGTTTTAGTCAATGGAGCATCAGTTTAGAATTGAGTATGCGCAAAACTTTTACTGACTATATTGATGATGTGAGTACTTATTATTATGGTAGTGATTTTATTGGAGAAGCGTATGGCGAAAAAGCAGCCTATTTTGCTGATCCATCAGGAAAAATTACTGATCATAATGCCTTTGGAGAACCCCAACAACGAGGGGACAAAGATGATAATGATGCTTATATGTTAGGAATGATTTCTGTTAATTATAAAATAAGTAAAAGGAGAAGAAATCTTCCTAAATTTTAATTCCTCATTAACTTTTATACATAATTTTTTATATTCTTTCTCGTTACTAGAGTTGTTATGAAACAAATCCAAATCAACTTTATTATAATACTAATTTTACTTTTTTTTATATTAAAAACCGCTCACTCTCAACATTCAGAATTTGGTTTTATGGGTGGTTTAGCCTATTATAGTGGAGAACTAAACCCATCACCTAATCCTCAAAATAAAATCCGACCAATGTTGGGTGTTTTTTATAGAAAAAATCTGAGTCATAGATATTCCTTAAGGTTTGGGATAAATGCAGCTCAAATCGCTGCAGAAGACAGAATAAAAACAAACGAACCTTTTGAAAACTTCGAAACTAGAAACCTTTCCTTTTCAAGTAATTTACTTGATGGATATGGAATTTTAGAATTTAATTTTATTCCCTATCAAATTAATAATACAGCATCTAAGTTTACTCCCTTTGTATTTATAGGGTTAGCTGGCTTTTTGGCAACCCCAAAAGTAGAAAACACAAAAACAGATGCTTCACAAGAAAATTCATTGGCGTCAGTTGCTTTGCCTTTTGGTGCAGGCATAAAATTTAATTTCGTTCAAAACATTGGAATGACCATTGAATGGACTTACAGAAAAACATTTACAGATAAGTTTGATGGAATAGAAGAAACCTATGATAATGGTGTCCAACTAAGTAATTCAGGTAATAATGATTGGTATTCTTTTATCAACTTAACATTAAGTTATAAAATTTTAAGAAAAAGAGACAAGTGTGCAATGCCTATTAATTAGTAGATTGTTATCTTTGCCGTTTGCTAAAAAAATAATTGTGAATGAATTTAGTTGATAAAATAGATAAATCCAAATTACCTAAACACGTTGCAATAATAATGGATGGCAATGGTAGATGGGCGAAAGAACACCATAAACCACGTGTTTTTGGACATAAAAACGGAGTAAAATCTGTTCGGAGTGTAGTGGAAGGAGCTGCTGAAATTGGCATAAAATTTTTAACATTATATGCTTTTTCAACCGAAAACTGGAAAAGACCTAAACTAGAAGTAACAGCATTAATGCAATTATTAGTAAACACCATTAGCAACGAAATTAATGAACTCGATAAAAACAATGTTAGATTATTAACAATAGGTAATATCGAATCTCTACCAAAAGATTGCTATAACGAATTACTTTATGCTAAAGAAAAAACAAAAAACAACACTGGATTAAGTCTAGTTTTAGCACTAAGTTATAGCTCAAAGTGGGAAATAACCGATGCTATTAAAAAAATAGCAAGGGAAATTGAAAATAAAAATCTATCCTCTGATTCTATTAATGAAAACACGTTAGACAATTATCTAAACACGTTTAATATGCCTGATCCAGAACTTCTGATTAGAACAAGTGGAGAGTATAGGTTAAGTAATTTTTTATTATGGCAAATTGCCTATGCTGAATTATTTTTTACCAATAAACATTGGCCAGATTTTAGAAAAGAAGATTTATTTGAAGCCATTTTCAATTTTCAAAATAGAGAAAGACGATTTGGACTAACAAGTGAACAAATAAAAAATTAATTACCTACTAATTTATCAAACTAACTCATCAAACTAACTCAATGTCTATAAAGATTAAGCAAATAAAAATTAGTAAGGTTGGATTGTTTTTATTTTTTCTATTACCAATTTCATTAGCCGCTCAATTTTCATTAAACAATGCACTTGAAGACATTAATTATGCGAATCCGAAAACGTATGAAATTGGAGGAATAACAGTTTCAGGAGCAGAATCTTTTAGTGGACAAGCCATAATTTCTTTAACAGGATTTATTGTTGGACAAGAAATTAAAGTGCCAGGAGATGAAATTACAAAAGCCATTAGAAAACTTTGGGATCAAAAACTTTTTAATGATATCGAAATCAGAGCGGTTAAAATTGATGGAACTAAAATTTTCTTAAATATTAATGTTCAAGAATTACCTAGGTTATATAAATTTAAGTTTAAAGGAGTTAAAAAAGGAAAACAAAAGGCTTTGAGAGAAGAGATTTCCTTAGTTACAGGGATGGTTGTAAACGAAAACTTAATAGTTAATACTGAAAACAAAATTAAATCTTATTTCGTAGCAAAAGGATTTTTAAACGCTTACGTTCACATTATCCAAGAATCAGATACGGTGCGTCAAAACAGTGTGATTTTAACAATTGAAGTGGATAGAAATAAACGAACAAAAATCAAAGACATTAACATTTATGGAAACAATTCATTGAAATCTGGAAAACTTAGAAGAAGCATGAAAAATGTAAAAAGAAAACGTATGTACAATATTTTTTCCGTTTCAAAATACATCCCAAGTAAATATGAAGAAGAAAAGCCCAACATTATAAAAAAATACAATGAAAAAGGATATAGAGATGCACAAATTGTTTCGGATAGTGTTTATAAAATAAACAAAAAACTTGTTGCAATTGATATAACTATTGAAGAAGGCAATAAATATTATTTTAGAAACATTAAATGGGTGGGTAATACCGTTCACTCTTCTAATGAATTAGACAAAATATTAGACATAAAGAAAGGAGCCGTTTACAACAAAAAAACACTTGAATCACGTTTGTTCATGAATCAAACAGGGCGAGATGTTAGCTCGCTGTATTTAGATAATGGATACTTATTTTTTCAAGTAAACCCTGTTGAAGTAAGTGTGCAAAATGATTCTATAGATATAGAACTAAGAATTTATGAAGGTAAACAAGCCACAATTAATAAAATTACTGTTGTTGGAAATGAAAAAACAAAAGACCATGTAATAAGAAGAGAGATAAGAACCTCTCCTGGTCAGCTTTTTAGTAGAGCAGACATTATCAGAACACAGCGAGAATTGGCACAATTAGGGTATTTTAATCCCGAAACATTAGACGTTAAACCTCAACCAAATCAAGAAGACGGAACAGTGGATATAGAGTATGTAGTTGAAGAAAAACCATCCGATCAAATTGAGCTTTCTGGAGGTTGGGGTGCAGGAAGAGTTATAGGTACTTTAGGAGTTTCTTTTAACAATTTCTCTGCAAAGAATTTATTTAAAGGAAGTGCTTGGCGACCTTTGCCCGCAGGTGATGGGCAGCGACTAAGTTTAAGAGCCATGTCGAGCGGAACTGGTTTCCAAAGCTACAATTTTTCATTCACAGAGCCTTGGTTAGGTGGAAGAAAACCCAATTCTCTTAGTGTGAGTTTATCTCATTCTGTTCAAAGTTTTGGAAGAGGAGAAACACGTTCCTTCATTAAAATGTATGGAATTTCTGCTGGTCTTGGTAGAAGATTGAAAGTTCCAGATGATTTTTTTACATTATATAACGAGGCTTCCTATCAATATTATGTACTTCAGAATTTTGGTTCAAGCTTTGTTTTTTCAGATGGGTTTGCCAATAACCTAAGTTTTAGACATGTTTTTGCTCGAAATTCTATCGACCAACCAATCTACCCTCGTTCAGGATCTAGTGTTTCATTAACTTTAAAACACACCATCCCTTACTCGTGGTTTAGATCTTCAGACACAGATTATAAAGCAATGACCGATCAAGAGAGAAATAAATATGTTGAATACCATAAATGGACTTTTCAAACCTCTTGGTTTACTAGAATAATTGGCGAAAAACATTCACTGGTTCTAAATACAAAATTAGGTTTTGGATATTTAGGCTCATTCAACAGCGAATTAGGAACTTCTCCTTTTGAGCGTTTCTTTTTAGGTGGTGATGGATTAACAGGTTTTGCATTAGATGGTAGAGAAATTATTGCATTAAGAGGCTATGGAAACGGAACACTTTCTCCCAGAACAGGAGCTGCTGCCGTAACCAAATATACAGCAGAACTTCGCTATCCTTTTTCTTTAAATCCTAGTGCAACAATTTATGGCTTAGTTTTTGGAGAAGCGGGAAACTCATGGGTAAATTTTAAAGATACAAATCCTTTTCAGGTTAATAAATCAGCAGGAGTTGGAATCAGAATTTTTATGCCTATGTTTGGTTTGCTTGGATTAGATTGGGGATATCGTTTCGATCAAATTCCAGGAAGAACAGACCCTAATAGTAGAACAGAAATACATTTTAGTATTGGCGGAAGCATCAACGGATGGTAATTAGTCTTTGCAAGAAAACGCCAAATACTGCGTTATTCTCGTTTTTGAAACAGTCATTTACCATAAGTAAATTCCTTATTTTCAAAAACTTCGAAAGCCTTGTCTTTGACTTTTTCTTATCAAAGACTTTAAAAAAGGCCGTTTTTTTGCAGACACTAATTAACACTAAATAATAACAAATAATAACAAATAATAAAAGCTATGAAAAATTTAAAAAAATATTTATTAGTTACACTATTAGTTGGTTTTACTACGCTAACTTATAGCCAAAAAGTTGGCTATGTGGATACAGAATATATTTTAGAAAATATTCCAGCATATAAAGAAGCCCAACAAGAATTAGATAAGTTATCTATTGAGTGGCAAAAACAATTAGAAAGAAGATATGCCGAAATTGATAAGCTGTATAAAAATTATCAGGCAGAGCAAATATTACTTACTGATGAAATGAAAACAAAACGTGAAGAAGAAATTATTAAAAAAGAAAAAGAAGCAAAAGAATATCAAAAACAAAAATTTGGAGTGGATGGAGAACTTTTTCAAAAAAGACAAGAACTAGTTAAACCTATCCAAGATAAAATATACAATGCAATTAGTGAAGTTGCTAATGTTAGTGGTATTGATATTATCTTTGATAAATCAAGTGGTTTAACGATGTTGTACACCAATGCAAAACTTAACAAAAGTGATGCGGTATTAAAAAAATTAGGATATGATCCTGGTAAGTGATAAAAAATTAAATAATTTAATATAGATTTGCATTCTTAAAATAAATAATTATAAATCAATTAAAAAACAAATGAAAACATTAAAATCAATACTATTAGTTGTTGCTGTAACATTGTCAACTTTTACTTTTGCCCAAAAATCAGTAAAAATTGGTCATATTAATTCCAACGAACTGTTAGCAGCTATGCCTGAAAGGGAAACAGTGCAGAAACAAATTGAAGATCACGCAGCTCAATTAACTGCCACTATGGATGCTATGCGTAAAGAATACGAAACAAAAGTAGGTGAATTTCAGGCTAAACAAGATGTGATGACTGATATTATAAGAGATAACAAAATCAAAGAAATAACAGATTTAGAAAAAAGAATAACTGAATTTCAAAAAACAGCTCAAGCAGATTTGCAAAAAAAAGAAGAAACTTTATTGCAACCAATTATTGATAAAGCTAAAAAAGCCATTGATGATGTTGCCAAAGAAAATAATTTTACTTACATCTTAGACTCAAGTTTAGGAGTTGTTTTGTACTCCATTGATTCAGATGACATTTTAGCATTGGTAAAAAAGAAACTCAATATTCAATGATAAATTAAAAGCTCCATAAGGAGCTTTTTTTATGCAGAATCAAATTCAAACATACCCTAATTACCCAATAGGCTTTTTCGATTCAGGCTTAGGCGGATTGACTGTGCTTGCTGAAATTTATCATTTACTCCCCAACGAACATCTTATTTACTTAGCTGATAGTAAAAATGCTCCCTATGGTGAAAAATCCAAAAAAGAAATTATTGCTCTTAGTATTAAAAATACAGAAAAACTATTAGCATTAAATTGTAAAATAATTGTTGTCGCTTGCAACACGGCAACTACAAATGCTATTCAACTACTTAGAGAAAAATTTAATGTTCCTTTCATTGGGATTGAACCAGCCATAAAGCCAGCGGCTTTAAAATCCGTTACAAAAAAAATAGGAGTTTTAGCAACCAAAGGGACTTTGAGTAGTGATTTGTTTGCAAAAACTACTGAAAATTACCGTCCAACACACACCATTGTTGAAGTAGAAGGTAATGGATTAGTAGAATTGGTGGAGCAAGGAAAAATTAATAAAACAGAAGATTTATTAAGACAATATCTCAAGCCAATGCTAAAACAAAATGTTGATAATATTGTGTTAGGTTGTACTCATTATCCGATGTTGATTCCAATTATTAAAAAACTTATCCCACCTAACATAACTATTATAGATGCTGGAGAAGCTGTAGCAAAGCAAACTAAAAATATATTAACACAGCAACAATTATTAGCAACTCAAATTCATACTGAAAAACATCAATTTTTTACCAACGGAAATAATAAAGAAGTATTAGAGGTTTTTTTAAAAAAACTACTAATTACTGATTGTTCAGTGCAGCAGCTCGATTTTTAGTAATCAACTCTTTATAAAGAATTTCATATTTGGGTAGAATTTTTAGAATATCAAATTTTTTAGCCTGTTCATAAGCGTTTGCCTTAAACTGATTTAATACATTGTTATCAGACAAAATATATATCGCATTTTTAGCCATATTTTCAATATCTCCAACATTACTTAAGAAGCCTGAAAATCCATGTTCATTTACTTCAGGAATACCACCAGTATTTGATGAAATTACAGGGACTTTTGCAGCCATAGCTTCTAGTGCAGATAATCCAAAACTTTCTGATTCAGATGTAAGCAAAAACAAATCGGAGGCACTTAAAATACGTTCTGTATCTTTTAATTTACCCAAAAAATGTACTAAATGACAGGTTTTACGCTCTCTACAAAATTCTTCTAATCGATACCTTTCTGGACCATCGCCAACTAATAATAGTTTTGCTGGAATTTCTTTTCTAACTAAATCAAATACTTTTATAACGTCTTCAACTCGCTTAACTTTTCTAAAGTTAGAAATATGAATTAAAATCTTTTCACCTTTTGGTGCAAAATTTTTTCGAATAGATTCAATCTCACCAATATTTTCATAATCATCTAAACAAATAAAGTTAGGAATTACTTCTATTTTTCTTTTTATATTAAAATGAGTTAAGGTGTCTTTTCTTAAACTTTCAGAGACTGCCGTTACAGCATTTGATTCGTTTATTGCAAAAGTAATTACAGGTTCAAACGATTTGTCTTTTCCAACTAATGTGATGTCAGTGCCATGAAGTGTTGTTATAAAAGGGATATTAATTCCTTCTGATTGCAAAATATGTTGTGCCATATAAGCTGCAGAAGCGTGCGGAATAGCATAATGAACATGCAAAATGTCTAGCTTTTCAAATTTCACAACATCAACTAATTTGCTTGTCAACACCAATTCATAAGGTGGGTAATCGAATAATGGATAATCGGTAACTTTTACTTCGTGGTAAAAAATATTTTCCGAAAACAAATCTAGTTTAAATGGTTGTTGGTAAGATATAAAATGAACTTTATTTCCTTTTGCAGCCAATGCTTTTCCTAACTCGGTTGCAACAACACCACTTCCACCAAACGTGGGGTAACAAACTATTCCTATTTTCATCTGTTTATATTTGTTACAAAATTACTCAAATCGATTTTTAAAATCCGTCAGTAAAAAGATAGATTTACTTTTTCTTTGCATAAATTAATGTAGAACAATTACTTTCATTTAATATTTCTTTTGCTATTCGCTGAATGTCATTAGAGGTAACATTTTGATAGTGCTTTATTTCGTTGTTCACTTCATTTGCATCACCTAATAATTCTGCAATTGCTAAATTCATAGCTTTATTTAAGACACTTGTTTCACCAAATGCACGAGTGGATTCTATTTTGTTTTTGACTTTCATCAATTCGTTTTTAGAAACATTATTGGCTTTTATTTTTTCAATTTCATCAATTATCCCTTTTTCAGCTTGTTCAAAAGAAACACCCTCTGCTAAATGTCCGCTAATTATAAACAATCCTTCATCAAAGCTATCTAGTTGATAAGCATTTATTTGGCTAAATAATTTTTGTTCTTTTACTAAACTTTGATATAATTTAGAAGAATTTCCTAATGAAAGCACATCTGTTAATAAATCCGTAGCATAAAAATCAGGGTGTTTTTTGTTACACATTTTATAAGCTTTATAAATAGCATTTGCAGGAACATCTCTTTCAACCTTCAATCTTTTTGCTTCAATTTGTTGAGGTTCTTTTGGTAAATTTCTTGTTGGGACATTACCAGCAGGAATACTTCCAAACCATTTTTCAGCTAATGTTTTTATTTCATTCACTTCCACATTTCCAGCTACAGCTAAAATAGCATTGTTCGGTAAATAGTGTTTGTAAAAGAAATTTTTAACGTCTTGCATATTAGCATTTTCAATATGAGAAATTTCCTTACCAATTGTTGCCCACTTATAGGGGTGTGCTTGATAAGCCAATGGACGCAGCAGCAACCAAACATCGCCATAAGGTTGATTTAGGTAGTTTTGTTTGAACTCTTCTATCACAACTTGCCGTTGAACTTCTAAACTTTTTTCAGTGAAAGCTAAACTTAACATTCTATCAGAATCTAACCAAAAAGCAGTTTCCATATTTTCTTTCGGAAGTGTGATGTAATAATTCGTCATATCGTTAGATGTAAACGCATTATTCTCTCCGCCCACTTTTTGCAATGGTTCATCAAAATTTGGAATATTTATTGACCCTCCAAACATCAAATGTTCAAACAAATGTGCAAACCCGGTTTGATGCTCGCTTTCATCTCTAGCTCCCACATCATACAATAAGTTAAATGCAACAATTGGAGTAGTTATGTCTTTATGTACAATAACTTTTAATCCGTTATCTAGTATAAATTTTTCAAAAGCAATCATGGTTAAAATTTAAATTTTGGGGTGGATAATTCAGCAATGGCTTGATGATATTCTTTTATTATATCAGTTATAATTTTGTTAACGGGTTCTATCGAATCAATTAAACCGGCCACTTGTCCTATTTCAAGTTCGCCATCTTCTAAATCACCTTCAAACATTCCTTTTTTTGCTCGCCCCCTTCCAAGTAGTTCTTTTTGTTGTTCAAGAGTTGCTCCATTTAATATAGCATCATTAATTTGATGAAAAAATTTATTTTTTATTAATCGAACAGGAGTAACCTCTTTTAGTGTAAGCATAGTCGATCCATCTTTCGCATTCACAATTTCTTTTTTAAAATTGATGTGTGAAGAAGCTTCTTCGGATGCAGCAAATCTACTTCCCATCTGCACACCATCTGCACCTAAATTCATGACAGCCAACATACCTCTTCCTGTTGCTATTCCTCCTGCGGCAATAATAGGAGTTTGAATTTCTTTTTTAACCATAGGAACTAAACAAAAAGTAGTGGTTTCATCTTTTCCATTATGCCCTCCTGCTTCAAATCCTTCAACAACAACAGCGTCAACACCAGCTTCTTGAGCCTTTAAAGCAAATTTAACACCTGGTACAACATGCACTACTTTTATTCCTTCTTTTTGTAAGATAGAAGTATAGGTTTTTGGATTTCCTGCCGAAGTAAATACAATTTTTATGTTTTCTTCAAAAATAAGCTGAATCATTTCCTCCATTTGAGGATAAATCATGGGTAAATTAACTCCAAAAGGTTGATTGGTAGATTTTTTACACTTTTGAATGTGTTCTCTAAAAATTTCTGGATACATGGATCCAGCCCCTATTAAACCCAAACCACCAGCATTACTAACTGCTGAAGCTAACTTCCATCCACTATTCCATATCATTCCTCCTTGAATAATAGGATACTGAATATTAAAAAGTTGTGTTATTTTGTTCATTGATAAATGTGAATTTGTATATTTGCGAAATTACAAAACGAATTGATAGAAGTTCAAATATTTTTTTATTTAAAGTTTTATTATATTACTTTTGTTCTTTTTTGTAGCTTTGCTTTTATGCGTAAATTATTTTTTATCTCATTTTTTATAGCATCTTCTTTAGGAGGGTATAGTCAATACCTTACTGATTATGGTTTCTCTGTGGGTGCTTCTAATTATTTAGGAGATATAGGTGGGGGCGATGGAACGAGAAAAGATTTTGTGTTGGATATGAAGTTTAATGCTACCCGATGGAATTTAGGTGGTTTTTACCGTTACAGAGTTTCACCTAAAATTGGAGTTAAAGCAACTTTAAATTACATTAGACTTTCGGGTGATGATGCAAACACCACAAACGGACCTAGAAGAGCTAGAAACTTAAACTTTAAAAATGATATTTATGAATTAGCTGTTCTCGGTGAATTTTATATTTATAAAGTAAATGATGTGGGTGGAACAGGAAGATATACTTCTGATTTTAATTTATATTTGTTTGCGGGTGCTGGACTTTTTTATAGTAATCCTAAAGGACAAACAGCTAATGGAGAATGGGTTGCACTGCAACCGCTTCAAACAGAAGGAGTTTCTTATAGTAAATTTAATTTTGCCATTCCTACAGGCATAGGTTTTTATTATACAATTAATAGAAAATACAGACTTGGAATGGAAATAGGGTGGAGAACTACTTTTACTGATTATATTGATGATGTTAGTGATAGATATGTAACTAATTATGATGGTATATCTAACAAGACAAATCAAGCACATATAAATGCCGTAAATCAAGATTTATCTGATGAAGAAAAGCTTAAATTAACCAATTTTATTGCTGGAAGTAAAAGAGGAGACCCATCGCATAACGACAGTTATTTAACAGCTACGGTTAATTTTAGTTGGGCTATTAGAAGTAAAAGTAAATATTATAAAGCTAGAAATGGTTGGGTTCTTGGTAAAAAAGGTCCTAAACGAAGAAAATCAAGAGCTAAATTCTAGCCCTATAATAAGTTCACAATTAAAGGAGCGTTTATATTTTACGCTCTTTTTTTTATTATGTATTTTGTCACATTGAGTGATTTTTTGAAAAAAAATTGTATCGAAATTTTATGTTGAGCTTGCCGAAAGATGGGCAAAATACTGTGTTCTTACTTCGATGAACTCAGTATAAACTTTACAAAAATCTAACGGATTTTTACTCGAACTGACAGTATTTTGCTTAACCCGAACTCAGGTTATTATTTTATTTAGTTGAGATTGCGGGTCAAGCCCACATTGACGACAGCGAAACCTTGTTTCCGATAACTATCTGGATGTTTTATTCACCTGCATATCGTTAGTTTAAAACACATTAACCTACCAAACTCTCGACTTTATGGACAGACTCTAAATAGTAACAATAAAATTATTTTTTTCTGATTTTTCCTTTGCCTGAATTTGTACTTACAGTAACAGTTGGATCCCCATAATAATCAATGTTTCCAATGGAAGTGAGTTCTATTAAAAGAGTTTCTGTAGCTGTAAGAACAATATCACCTGTTCCGGCATTGTTGGTATGTACTTTTTTTCCAATTAATTCATTACAATACATCCATCCAATTCCACCTGAATATAAATACACATTTTCTGCTTTTCCTGTCAACTTAAAATCCGTTGGTCCTGTGTGCAGGAATATGTCTAGTTTGGTAACATCTAACTGTAAATTCACACTTCCAGTTCCATTTTTAGTATCAAAAGTAAATTCAGGAAGCGTTAACACACGCAATGAAGAAATGTTCCCATGTCCAGTATAATCAATACTTTTGATGTTGGGAAGTGCTAAATAAACAGTAATTTCATTTTTGTAGCTTCTTAAAAAATTACATTTATTATCGTTTTTTAGCTCAAGTGTATTGCCTTTCTGACGGGCTCTAACATAAGGTAATAAATTACTTCCAGCTTCAATGCGAAGCGAAGCAAAGGAGTCCTGAATAAGAACCAAATCAATGTTGTCTTTGAGTATAATATGGTTTATTTCAGAAGTAATAGGTCTGGTTTCTGAAGCTAATTTGCCAGCATTTTTTATACAGCTCGAATCCTTTCCACACGAAAATAGAAAAATAAGCAGTAGAGAAAATGTTATGTTGAAAATTTTCATTTAGAAAGAGAATTAAATTTATATCCAACACCAAATTCAATAAAATCGGCAACAGCCCAATGCGATTTTAAGCCTAAATTCACAAAAAATTGTTCATTAATGTAATACCTCGATGTAATTCTGTGATAAACAAGACCATCTCCTTTATATGCAGAAAGTAAATATCCTCCCATTTGAACCATATAAGATACGTTACCAACATCAAGCGAATAAAAAACGGATAATC
>JAHYJH010000196.1 GCA_019429185.1 Vicingaceae bacterium | reverse complement strand
GATGCCGGCAGTTTAGGCCCGTAAACCAGTTTGTTTACCAATACCTTGTCACCCGGCAATAATGTGTCTTCCATGGAACCGCTCGGTATGGAGTAGATTTCGATAAAAAATACCCGGAACAGGATGGAGAAAATAAATATTCCGGTAAAGATAAATATTGTTTTAAAACACGTCTTACCCATTTAGAAGAGCATATTACATATCTATCTCAATCTATTTGCTGCAAATTTAAAATAGCTATCTATCTTATTAAAGTAAACTTCTACTTTTTCTTTACTTACATTATTAATTATAAATGTCATTTTTGACTCAAAATCTTCATCAACAACAAAAACATAATCAATATTCTTATAGTTATCAGCATAAAGTCCAAGTTGATCGTTACAATTATAAAC
Organism: Vicingaceae bacterium; assembly: GCA_019429185.1. Lineage (GTDB taxonomy): Bacteria > Bacteroidota > Bacteroidia > Flavobacteriales_E > Vicingaceae > BRH-c54. The sequence goes on along the minus strand of JAHYJH010000196.1, from coordinate 2,761 downwards.
ATTGAAACCAATCTGTTTCTTTTCTTTAAGTAGGATAAGATCTTTGAGCTTATCATACCTTCCCAATATCAATATATTCTCATTTCCTATTGTTTTGCTCAATTCATTTAATTCATTTAAAATTTTATCTTTACAATCGTAACAAGATGAAATGTCGTCCGTAATTCTAAAAACTAGTTTAGGACTACCTCCTAAAACATTATGCAAATTTGTTCTTTTTGAATCCTCATCTTTTATGATAGCGTTCTCGTTTAAGAAAATGTGATTCGACAATATTTCCATTCTCCATGAATCAAAAACGTTAGATAGTTCATTTTTATAAGATTCAATCTTTAAATTATTGTCAGCAAATACTGTTGTTAATTTCTGCTCAAAAAATTTCATTTTCTTTTTGAAAATTAAATAGCTTGAAAGTATAATGATGATATTGCTTATAATGACAATAACAATCATTTTCAATTTGTTCATATTTAGTTTATTTTAGTGTTATCAAGATAAGTATTGGATTATCATTTTCATTTATAGAATTAACTAGGTTTTGTATTTCTGGATTAGTGGTGTTATCAAAATTTTCTAAAACTTCAAAAGCATCTATGTATGCAATTAAAGAATTGTCGGAATACTTTCCTGCTACCACCCCTATTGGCCCATTATTAATATCATTTTCTATTTGATTAAAAGTAATGGTTTGTTTTGTTGATTTTAGATATAGCGCTGAATTTTCATTTTTTATTGCAGTCACATAGCTGAATCCCACTAAGTTTTTTGTTATTATAAGACGATCTAAAAGCCCAGCCCATTTTAAATCTTTATCGTTATACAATTTAAAATAAACCTCATCGCTCTTAGCATTCGTATATTTGGAAGGAATACTATTTGCCCCGAAATCAACAAAAAATTTTGGATACACTTCGTTCGTATTAACAATAAATATTGTATCATTATAGGCGTAGGTTGAATGAATTGTATCATTGTGTAAATCAAATGGTTTGAGGAGAGTCATACTTTCAGTATAAATATTATGAAGTTTAAATCCTGCATAAGTATCTGAAAAATCACTGGGGGTAGTTATATAATTATATAATTTGAAATGTTTTGAAGCATAATCTATTGAAGGCTTTTTTTCAGATTCTCTGGGTGCATCTTTAAATAAATAAGAATGAGCTAATAGCACGTTGTAGCTTTTATGCATAGAAAAACTATCAAAGTACAGGTTTGTTGGAATTTTTTGTTCGTATTTAAAATTTCCATTTAAATCAAAAAATATTATTTTTTTCTTTTCAATATCCGCTAAAACCAATGATTTTCTATCATATGAAAGAGCAACATCAGTTAAAAAACTGTATTCTCCTGGTCCATTACCAATATTATTTATTTCAAAAAGAAATCTTCCTTTCTCATCAAAACAATAAATCGAATGTTTTTTATAATAATCAATAACGTAAAATCGGTTGTTGATAAAAAAAATCTTTTTTACACGACCAATTGTATGTCCTTTCATTGTTTCGAGCGGAATATATTGAATAGTTTTAGCAATGTCCGAAAGCTTAATCACTTCTTTACTGAATGGTTCTACAGTAATTTTTTCAATTTTTCGTTGTTTATCTTTTTTTGAGACTTTACAACTAAATACGGAAATTGATATTACAATAAAAAATATTGCGAATAATTTTTTATACATGTTATTATTATTTTAAATGCAAAATATTGTTAATAATATCTACCTGCCATTCTAACTAATATTATAATAGAATGACAGGTAGATTAAAGATTTTAGTTAGGACATGCACTACCTACATAAGAGTAAGTTCTCTCGCAACAATAAGATTTGCCATTGTCATAACGTGTATGTTTGTTATTAGGACAAAGACTTCCGGTACAAGAAGTTGCGCAATATCCTTCGCTGTCAGCCCAGGCTTGATTGATTAAATTTTCAATTGAAATTTTATTTTTTAATGCCTGATCAATTTTTGAATTCTCTATATTTATATTTAACATAAACACAGAGATTAAAAATACAAAAAAAATTATTTTTTGAACCTTACTTTTTTTCATTTCGTAAAATTTTTGAAATTAATATCCATTTTAAAAAAATTTATCCACTGAAATTTCAATCCCTTTCACAGTTATTTCCTTACTTTTGCTCCCCGAAAGGGGAGCTACCAAAACTGATGTTCGCTACCGGGTGAATGTTGTTTTATGTAGTTTTTCCCTTTCATGTTTTAATCGCTTCAATTACCGTCCAAATTCATTAATTTGTTCGGCGCGTGAATACTTTTTATTTGTAAGAAATTAATATTACCAATTTATTATTTATATTGCTCATAAATATAAGGATATCTTATATCAAAAACAAAATTGCTGAAACATTTTTCCACCTTATTGAATCGTCAACTATTATCGAATAATTCCCGAACTTTTCAAACTCTTCGAACCATTTCTCCGAAAGCCGCGAAAGCGATGCCTTTGGCAGAGTCCTGCGGACAAACTATTGTCAAACCTCCTATTCCACCCTCTTCAGCGTCCTCTCCCGTTTAAATTCGCCGTACCGGTAATTAAACAGAACGAGGCCCGCTTTTCCCACAATGTTTTCTTCCGGCACAAAGCCCCAGTAGCGCGAGTCGTTGGAGTTGGTACGGTTGTCGCCCAGCATAAAATAGTAGTTTTGCCGAAAGACGTACCGGGTTGCCGGTTCTTCGCCGAGGTAGTAAAGCCCGTCTTTTTCTTCCAGTTTTATTTTTTCCAGGCGGTTAATCGTGCG
>JAHYJH010000046.1 GCA_019429185.1 Vicingaceae bacterium | reverse complement strand
AGCAGTTATCAAACAACGACTGGGCTTTGTCATCGGCTACTTTTAAGTCTTGTATCGATGCCAAGTTATCGCCTGTGGTGGCTCTCGCCCAAACTACACCTACTGTTAAATCGTTTACCGCTCCTGGTTCTAAGGTAAATGGTCCTGCTGATTGCAAAAATCGTCTGTCAAATGGTGTATTTCCCACAGAGGCTTCTGTCCATGGCACTGGCGTTGGTGTAACACCTAAGGTACTCCAATGCAAAGGATCTGAATCGCCTGGAAATAGTAAGTCTGCAAGTATGTTCGCTCCTTGTGGTGGGTGTCCATTGCCTCCCCATACCATTTGTGCTCCATCTCTCCATCTTCCTCTCAAATAATTGTAATGATCTAACGCTGATGATGGATCTCCATCGCCTGGGAATTGTCCACCACCTCTGTTATAATAAATAAATTTTCGCATTCCATATCTTTCATTATCTATGATGCCATCTCCATAGCCTATGCCTAATCCAGGGTAAGGTATGCCGTTAGAATCTATCGCATCTTGTACTATTTTGGTTAATGGATTATCTATACCATCATTATCCATAAAAGGTCCTTCAAAAAAATCTACGCCTATTGCTGGAGGAGTTGTTCCGTAGCCAACATTTGCCCCATTATCTTCATCTAAGGGGTCTCCATTATAGGAATAGCCCAATCCTCTTTCTGCATCACACCCTACAAAATCGTCTTCTGCATTTCCTAAGTCAGAGTCAACCCATTGTCCAAAATAAGTTTCAGTTAGTGTAAACGTAGAACGGTTTATCAATTCATAGTTATAAAAAGTCATGTTATTTACTTCATCATTAGTAGCAAAAGCAAAGGCTTGCCCTCTAATTTCCATACCTATGGATGGCCCTCCTGATTCGGAATGTACATTGCCTTTATCGTTAAATACAAACCATATCGTAGTATCTCCAAATAAACGTATATCGCGTTGGGTTCTACAATCGATTTCTCCTAATAAATCATATTTTGGATAATCGCCTTGGGTTGGATCGTAAAAATCATCGCCATCTCTATCAAAAAAAGGAGCTAAATGCCAGTCTTGTCCTAAGGATGGGTCACCATGGGCGGGCCAATTTAATATTAAATCTGGTATTTGATAGCCTGGAAAATTGGTGGCTTGTGTGGTTGTTCCATTCGCAACATCGTCCAAACCTGCTTGAAACCATGCTACAAATTGATCGACTATCGTTCTAGAAATACCAAAAAACTGATCGAATTTGGTACACGTTGCTGCATTTATTTCTGCTGTACTTGTATTTAATGGTCCTGGCCAAAAATCATTTCCGCTTCCCCTGAATGTTACGGCTGCTAACTTTAATTGTCCATTCACATCTAACCCTCCCATCCACAATGCTCCTGCAAAGATAGATGTGAAACGTGGATCATTGGCAGTTTTTTGTTTGGGAATATTGTATGCAGCTATTCCGTTGGCTCTATCCATCCACATACTTCCTCCTGTGCCTTCTACTCTGGCTCTTACATTATTCAACTCTAAGGTAGCAATGGCTGTTGCTGAGGCACAGCCCGCTGCTGGCGTTGGATTATTGCCCCCACCTTTGTTACCGTTTGTAGGTACATTTCTAGCTGAAAGAGATAAAACACTTGATATCGCTATTAAAGATACTAATAGTTGTCTTTTCATAATTATTGAATTTGTCATTTACTTTTATTAAGAAAAAAATTAAAAATTAAGTTGAATACCTAAACGAATTCGTCTTGGTAAAGCATAGTTATTTGGGTTTGATTCTAATTTAGCTAAATATAAATCCCTATATGCTTGTTCATCAATTGACGATGCAATTAAATTTTGCCATTCAGCAGCTTCTAAGAAACCATCATCATTTGGATTTCCTGTTGCACTAAAAACATTTATTACATTAAGAGCATCAAACAAATTCAGCACTTGGATATATATATTAAGTGAAGCTTCTTTTTTATCTTCATCTTCGCCTTTACCCCATTTCAAATCTATGTTTCTATCTACTTTCAAATCCACTGTTGAAGTCCAAGGTAAACGAGAAGCATTTAATTGTCCTTGTTGAGGCGAATTAGGTTGACCTGTAATTTGAGTACCTACAAGACGAGATGTTCTGGTGTAAGGAGTTCCAGAACCAGAACGAAGTGTTAAGTTAGCTCCAGTATTTTTTAAAATTTGTTTTCCTCCTAGAACAGGTCCATTATAGCTTTTTCCTTCACCATATCTATAATCACCACTTAAAACAATAGCATGTCTTTGGTCAAAATTAAGTGGAACTAATGTTCTTAAATTTCCATTACCTGAAGATACAAGACCTAATGAGGTTGTTGTACTAGAACCTGTTCCATCAGCAAATTGCAATGTATAAGCTGCTCTTAGGGTTACATTGCCTTTTCTTCTCAAATCATAGCTCACAGTCATACCTTTTACAGTGCCAAAATCTTTATTTTCAAAAGTAAAATAGTTACCAGGAAATGCACCTATAACTTGTGATACTTGAATTTGATCTCTAAATTCTCTGTAAAATGCAGATAGTTTAACTGCTGAATGTGAACTTAGTTTTTGTTGAAATCCTAATTCATAATCGATAGTTTTTTCAGCTTTTAAATCAGGATTATTTATTGGTTGTTGAACGCCAAAATAACTAAATCCACCTTGAAAATTCAAATAACTTAACAAGTCCATTCTATTTCCTGAAGATGGTCGTTGCGTTAAGATATCATAATGAGCAAAAAACAAAGCTTCATCAGAAATTGGGAAAGAGAAAGAAATACGAGGTGATATATTTACTTGAGGGTCAAAATCTTTAAATGAAGATCCATCTAAATCTCTAAAGACATTGTTTTTATTAGGGTCAACTAACCAAGGATTTGGAATACCTGAGGAATGTAAAATAGCAGGATCTGAAATTTCTTCACCATTCGCATTATACCATGTATCTCCATCTCTATATCCAGTAATTTGAGTTACTTTAGGATCTGATGCATCATTTACATAAACAACAAAATCATCTCCAATATTTGCTGGTTTATCTGGTATATCTAATTCAGCTACTGTTTTAACAGGAAACAAAGAAAATTTATCTTTTAATACGGATTGATTTGCATCATACCTATCAATTCTAACACCGACATTAAAAATTAAATCATCGAAAGCAAATTTATCTTGCAAATAACCTGCAATATATATGGGTTGAAAAGATGGATTTTCTCTTGTAAAGTTGCCATTAGCATCTTTTTTCGTAAAGAAGTCATCTAAACTAGGGTTTCCTGAAAGTTTTTTTCCTGTATGGTCGTATCCGAAGTTACTCATTGCATTTCTAGCCCCAGTATAAATTTCATCGGGAGTAAACATTCCAATATTCCATACATCAGGACCATAAGAATCAAAATCTATCCAATCTAAACTTGTTTCTGGAAGACCCAACGCATTTCTAAGATTTTTATCAAACTGATTGTGTTCATTGGCATTGTATGCTTGTTCGAATAAATACTGAGAAATACCTCCACCACCTGCTCCAGGGAATTCAATATAAGTTCCATCCAAATTACTTCTTTCTGCAATTTGAGCGTTAACCAATCTTCTGCCCAATGCCCATAAACCAACTGGTCTAACATTATAAGTTCTTTCATTTCGTTGTTCATATTCAAAACCGATTTGAATGGAGTGATTCTTAATACTAGCACTTCCTGAACCTGTAAATCTAAATTGTGTTTGTTCTTGTTTGAAATATTGATTTGAAACGCTACCCATAGCGTTAAACATACTATAAACGTCAATTGGATCATCACCATTAACTAAACCACCATTTCCTTGCACACCTTCTATTGTTGAAGTAAATGTTGGATCTCCAGCAAAAATATCGTAATAGCTTTGTGTGTAATTTGAAAGTATTGGATTTATATCTCCGCCTTCAAATTCATAATTAATTGTGTTTGGATTGGACATGAATCCAGTGATTGTTCTAACCGTATCTCCATTTTGATTAACAATAACTTGAGATGTTACATTTTGGTCAAAAGTATTAATACGTGTAGTGGTAAATTTACCTATATAACCATAATGACTAAACTGATCTTTATGATTTTCATCTTGAACAGTTCTGTTAAAGTTAGAATAATCAGCTTGAAAAGAAATGAAAGCATCTTTAATTACAGAAGCATTTTCTTCGTCTGTGCTATTAGCAAATCGTTGTGTATATCGTGCATAAGTTCTCCAAGTTCTTCGAATATCTTGTTGATTGTTTTGAGAGTTAAACAATGCATTACGTCTATCAAATAGGTTTCTATCGTTATAATCAAATGAACCACCTATTGCCACATTAATTGAAGAGGAAACATTAAAATCTATTTTTCCAGCTAAATTTATTCCTTTTCTAGATGAATTTAATCGGAAAGGAATTTCTTCCAAATCTTCTTTTTTAACGAATTGAGCATTATTTACAACACCTGTTTGAAAATCAGAACCACCTGAAAAGGGTGTTGCATTCAATTGCTCCATAACACCATCTTTAACTTTATAGTTTTTAACAGCATTTGGCTGAGGATCCACATCATATTGTAATTCACCTGAAAGGAAAAATCCAATTTTGGCATCTTTTTTATTCCCTGCTGAATCTTTGTGAAACATAATTGGACCAGATAAACTGAATCCAAATAAATTAAATCCATGATCGTCTAATCCAACAATACCATCTTCGCCATTTTTAAATCCAGAAGTTAGGTATTCAATACCTCCAAACCATTCTTTAGATGCTCCTCTAGTAGTAATATTAACAATACCACCTGTAACATCACCAAATTGTGCTGGCAAACCACCAGTAATTACAGATACTTGCTCTATGGCAGAATTTGGTAGGTTTTGAGAACCTCTTACTTTAATCCCATCAATGTAAGTATCGGTTCCAGAGCTTCTTGATCCTCTAATATTCAAATCTGTTGAACCATCATCTTTTGAAAATACGCCACCAACTGTTTGAGCAACTGAAACTGCTGAACGACCTGGCATTTTAGCAATATTTTCTCTTGTTACCGTTCCTCCTGATGAAGTTTGATCCTTACTAATTAAAGGTTCTTGAAATTCAACTACTTGAAATCCTACTAAATCAACTCCTTGACCAGCTTTTAAATCTGGAACGAAAGTAATTTTTCCACCACTTACGGTTACGCCATTAATTTTTATATCTTGGTAGCCTACATATTTGGCTACTAAATCATAAACACCTGGAGTTAGAGCGGTAATGGTAAATTTACCATCAAAATCGGTTTGGGCTCCTGCCACTTGTGAGCCACCTTTCATTACAACAATATTGGCAAAAGGAAGTGGTTCTCCTGTTTCCTTATCTACCATCTTACCTTTAATAGTTCCTTGTCCAGATTGGGCATAAACCATAGATATAGACAACAATACGGTTACAAAAACAGCTAATTTTTTTAACATATTTTTTAATTTAGACTTTAATTATTTTGTTTAGTGCAAATAAATGAGGCGTAAAAGTAATTAATATTAAAACTTAAAACCAAATTATTTTGGGTAAAAATAGAAATACTTTATTAATTCTTACCATAAAAATAAAAAGAATTATAAAAAACACTTATATTAAAGCATAATATTTATATTAAAATAACTATGAAAAACGATGTGTAACACAATAAAAATCAGAAAAAAAACACATTTTTATAACGTAATAATTTTTATTTAGCTTTCCCATAATTAAATTTTTTTTAAACTTAATAAAGAAATTTCTAAAGCACACTTCACTTCATTTTAAAAAATTAATTTTACAACATTGTTTTGAAAAAATTACTTCAAATATTATTACTCCCTTTTTCATTGTTATATGGAGTTGTTATTTATCTTAGAAATAAGTGTTACGATTGGGGGGTATTCTCTTCCGTAGAATTTAAAACAACTATTATTTCTGTTGGGAATCTTGCCATTGGTGGAGTTGGTAAAACACCTCATGTAGCTTATTTAATAGAACTTCTTCAGCCTAACTATAAGGTCGCGACACTTAGTAGGGGATATAAAAGAGTAACATCTGGGTTTATACTTTCCGATGAAAACTCTACAGCTGAAGACATTGGTGATGAGCCATTGTTATATAAAAATCGGTTTAATACTATGCCTGTTGCTGTTGATGAAAAGAGGGTTAATGGTGTTCAAGAATTAACAAAAACATATCCTAATCTTGATGTGATTCTATTAGATGATGCTTATCAACACCGAGCTATTAAACCTCACATTAATATATTAATTACTGAATTTGGAAATCTATATACAACTGATTATTTACTTCCATCTGGAAGACTAAGAGAAGGAGTTTGTGGAAACAATAGAGCTGACATTATAATAGTATCAAAATGCCCTACAATTTTATCTCCAATAGATAAAAAAAGAGTACTTAATGAATTAGCTTCTAAAAAAAATAAACCCATATATTTTTCATATATAAAGTATAAAAATATAATTCCTTATAGTGCTTTAGCAAAAGAGTTTCAACCTGATTTTAACTCATCCATATTATTATTGACTGGAATCGCAAACCCTTTACCTTTATATTATGAATTAAAAAATTCATATAAATTTGTGCAACATATTTCATTTAATGATCATCATACTTTTACGGATGAAGATATTTCTAAAATAAAAACTGTTTTTAATAAAATCATTGGAAATAATAAATTAATCATAACTACAGAAAAAGATATAATGCGATTATCTTTGCCGAAAATTAATGAACAAATTAAAGAACTTCCTGTTTATTACATTCCTATAGAGATTGATTTTCATGGAGAAGATAAACAGGAATTTGATAACAAAATTTTAAACTATGTTAAAGAAAATAGAAGAAACTAAGCAATTTTTAAAAAATAAAACATCGCTTCAGCCAAAAGTAGGAATTGTTTTGGGAACAGGATTAGGCAACTTATCCACTGAAATTAATATTGAAATAGCAATTCCTTATGAAGAAATTCCAAATTTCCCTGTTTCTACTGTTCAAGGTCATTCCGGAAAATTAGTTTTTGGACATTTAAATGATGTGCCTGTTGTTGCTATGCAAGGAAGGTTTCATTATTATGAAGGTTACTCCTTGCAAGAATGTACTTTTCCGATAAGAGTAATGAAAATGTTAGGCATTTCGCATTTGTTTTTAAGCAACGCAAGTGGCGGAGTAAATGCCAATTTTGAAGTTGGCGATATTATGTTGATTACCGACCATATTAATTTATTGCCCGACAATCCGTTAAGAGGTAAAAACATTGATGAATTAGGACCTCGTTTTCCTGATATGAGTGAACCTTATTGCAGAAAAATGATTGCTTCGGTGCTAAATATAGCCAAAACAAACAACATAAAATTGCAACAAGGAGTTTATGCAGTACTTTCTGGACCTACATTTGAAACTCCTGCAGAATACAAATACATGCAAATTATTGGGGCTGATACTGTTGGCATGAGCACTGTTCCTGAAGTAATTGTTGCCCGACACATGGATCTTCCTTGCATGGCAATGTCTATTATTACTGATTTAGGTGTTGATGGAAAAATTATAGAAATTAGTCATGAAGAAGTGCAAGTTATTGCGAAAGCAGCTGAACCAAAAATGACTTTGCTAATAAAAGAACTATTGAAAGAGTTGTATTTATGAGTTGGAAGAGGGAAGTGGAAATACAGAAGTTTTTACCTTCCAACTTCCATCCTCCAACTTTATGAACTTTACAAACTTTAAACTAAAAAATGAACATTTACGATAAATATGAAGCTGTAATTGGATTGGAAATTCATGCTCAATTAGCTACCAATAGTAAAGCGTATGCTTCCGATTCTGCAAGTTTTGGTGATTTACCAAACACCAACATTAGTCCAATTACATTGGGGCATCCAGGCACATTACCTGTACTGAATAAAAAAAATATTGAGTTTGCTGTAAAACTAGGCTTAGCGTTAAATTCAACCATTAGAAAAGTAAATGAGTTTGCTCGAAAAAATTATTTTTATGCCGATTTACCTAAAGGATATCAAATTACACAAGACAAAACCCCTATTTGCAATGGAGGTTATGTTACCTTATTCCCAAATACAGAAAGGGAAAAAAAAATAAACATCACACGCATACATTTAGAAGAAGATGCTGGAAAAAGTATGCATGACCAAGACCCTTTTAATACCTTAATTGATTTAAACAGAGCTGGAGTTTCGTTGGTAGAAATTGTTTCTGAACCAGAAATAAAATCGTCTGATGAAGCTTATGAATATGTTACCCAAATTCGGAAATTGGTTCGATATCTCGAAATTTGTGATGGAAACATGGAAGAAGGCAGCTTACGATGTGATGCCAATGTTTCTGTAATGCTAAAAGGTTCAACAACTTTTGGAGAACGAACAGAAACCAAAAACATGAACTCCATCAGAAATGTGAAAAGAGCCATTGATTTTGAAATTAAACGACAAATAGATTTGATTGAAGCAGGAGAAAGAGTGGAAATGGAAACCAGAAGTTTTAACGCTGCTGATGGTTCAACAACGCTAATGCGAAGCAAAGAAGAAGCACATGATTACCGTTATTTTCCTGAACCAGATTTACAACCTGTTTTAGTTGAAGAAAATTATATTGCTGAAGTAAAAAAAGGACTTCCTCTATTGCCTAATGAACTTTATAAAGTTTATACGAACGAATACGGATTGTCTGAATATGACGCCAACCTCATCATTGAATCGAAACCATTGGGGCTTTACTATAATGAATTAACTCAACATACCAAAAATTACAAAGCAGCTTCAAACTGGTTGAATGGTTCAATAAAATCATATTTGAATGAAAATGGAATTACTATTGAGGATTTTGTTCTAAAACCCATAAAAATTGCCGCACTTATCCAATTAATTGACGAAGGAAAAGTGAGTAATACGGTTGCTTCTCAGCATATTTTTCCAATAATGATTAATCAACCTGATATAGAACCAATTGCTATTGCAGAACAAAACAATCTTATTCAGGAGAGTAATGATGATGATATTATTAATTATATCGATATTGTGATTGAACAAAATCCAACTGAAATAACACGATTCAAAAATGGAGAAAAACAACTCATGGGATTTTTGATGGGGCAATTAATGAAAGTTTCGGAAGGAAAAGCAGACCCAAAAAAAGCCAATGTGTTGTTAAGAGAAAAATTAAATTAAATTAACTACTATATTTGTAACTACTCAGCAACTAATTTATCAATAAAATAGCCACAGATTCACCGATTAAACAATACTTAAATAATAATTACGAAAATTTAAACAACCTTTGGTTGTTTTATTAGTGAAAATCTAATAAAATTGTCAAGTTTAATCTGTGAATCTGTGGCAAAAAAGAAAAATAGTGGCTGAGTAATAACCTCTTTTTTAAAAATTAAAATTCAATACTTATGAAAAAAATATTTTTTTACAGCGTACTCCTTGTTTTTTTTATTGCTTGTTCTAATGAAAATACATCAACTGATGAAAAAACTGCTGCATCCACCATTTCTGGAAACATAAGCAACCTCCCTTTTGGAACTTCCATATATTTAGATTATGTTGGTACTACTGCAATAGACACAAAAGACACAACAACAATTGCTAATGATGGAAGTTTTAATTTTACTTATGCTATTGAAGATTTAGGCTACTATCGCATTAGAATTAACAATCAAAGTTACATCAACCTCGTTTTGAATCAAGGAGATTTGCCTGTTATTACTGCTGATGGAACAAATTTGATGAACACCTATAAAGTAGAAGGTTCGGAAGAATCGAAAAAATTGCGTGATTTTAATCTAGCTTATCAAACAAATGCTCGATTACAAGATTCGTTAGGAAGATTGTATCAACAAAATCAATCAGACCAAGAATTGTTTGTGCAAATGCAAATAGCTTCACTAACTTCAATCAGTAAAATGAACAGCTATTTTGTGGGAATAATTAACGAAAACCCAGTCTCTTTAGTAAGTTTAGCAGCAGTACAAATGTTAGATGTTAATGAATATGCTGATTTACATAAAAAAGTAAACGAGGCTCTTAACGAAAAACTACCAAACTCTCCTTATACTCAAAATTTCAATGAGAAATATCAAAAATTAGTGAAACTTGCTACAGGAGCTGAAGCACCAGAAATTACGCTTAATGATGCGAATGGAAATCCTGTTTCTTTGTCTTCATTGAGAGGAAAAGTAGTTTTAATAGACTTTTGGGCTTCGTGGTGCAAACCTTGTAGAATTGAAAACCCTAATGTTGTTGCTGCTTATGATAAATTTAATAAAAATGGATTTGAAGTTTTTAGTGTGTCATTAGATGGTATGCCACAACAACCAAACGCCAAACAAGATTGGCTCAATGCCATTGAAAAAGACAACCTTAAATGGAAAAGTCATGTGAGTGATTTAAAAGGATGGCAATCTTCAATAGTTCCTTTATACGATATTTCGGGTATTCCTCTTACTATTTTGTTAGATAGAGAAGGGAAAATTATTGGCAAAAATTTAAGAGGAGGAGAACTACATAACAAATTAGCCGAAATTTTTGCAAATTCTTAATTTTCAGTATGATGTCAACTCCTATTCCAACATTAAGTGAGCTTACGCCCTATTATCATCGAAAAGATTTGTTGGAAAAAGTAGTTATCCAACTTAAAAAAGAATTCAATTGGGTTAGTTTAGAAATTAATTTTGTGGGGAAAGATATAACTCCTTATCAAGAATTGTATCAGCAAGTTCTCCCTTTAATTGATGACTTATTAAACAACGATTACATAAAATTGTTATCTCTTCTCTACAGAATAGATATTGATGAAGATTTTCTTAACAAGAAACTAAAAGAAAATCCACACGCAGATACCGATGAAATTATTACCGATTTAATTCTAAAAAGAGTACTTCAAAAAGTTATTATTAGAGAAATGTATAAGGCTTAAAACACTTTTTTCATCAACTTTAAAATTACCCACGCTTGGATAAGTAAGTTGGTGTTTGTATCCCCGCTGCCGTAAGCGTCCACGCTTGTGGTTTCTATTATTTTTAAATCAAGCATAAAGTTACTAAGGGTCTGTAATGAAATAAAGTGTACAGAATAGGCGAAGTTATTTTGTTTGCTAATAAGACGAAAAACACAGACATAGCAACGCTATGGCGAGTATTTTCAACGCAATTAGCGAGCAAAAGAGCAAGGCTAAATGTATGGTTTATTTCATTATAGACCCTAAACCTTTTTTGTTACAAAAATCTTTTGCAAAACTTATAAAATAAAGTCTTTCAGGATTTTGAAATTTATAGTTTCTGCTCATGTTGGCAAATGTATTAATTTTTTATTTACCACAAGCGGGGACGCTTGCGGTAGCGGGGGTGAAATAAAATAAAATAGTTACTACTCAGCCGCTAAATTACTTGTTTAAAGACAATAAAAAACAAAAAATGCCACTGATTACACACCACGAAGTAGCATCAACACATCTTGAAAAAATAGATAAACTGTTGATAAATTTTCACGGATTACATACACAGATTTGATTTTTCTTTGAAAAATCTGTGAAAAACCACGAACATAGCATCAACACAATATTAAAAAATAAACAAGTTGTTGATAAATCTGTGTGAATCTGCGTAATCAGTGGCAAAGAGAAAAAAAATAAGCGGTTGAGTAGTAACATAAAATAAAATAACACCTCGACATTTTTAGTTGTACCAATAACAGAACCAACCATAACTACTAATTTTTAAACGCTAAAAACTTGTTATAAAGCCCGTAGTTGCCAACCCTCTTTGCTAAAGAAATTGTAAATTTTTATTTTTTTTCGAGTATCCTCATAACAAAAAGAAATTGTAAATTTCTGTTGTTATGGGATTCGAGTCCCGAAAGTTTAACTTTCGAAGATTCTCGAAAACGGCATATAACTCAACCCCTACGACTACATTTTTTCTTCAACAGCAACAACACCTTTAATTTCAGGAATAAACCGCTTTAATGTTTCTTCTACACCACCTTTCAAAGTCATTGTACTCATAGAGCAACTTTTACAAGCACCTAACAGTTTTACTTTAACTACAAAATCATCTGTAATTTCAATGAATTCGATATCACCACCATCATCAATTAAAAACGGACGAATTTGTTCTAAAGATGAGTGAATCTGTGCTATAATTTCTGTTTTAGTCACTTAGTAAGTAGATTAATTTTGCGTACTAAATTAATGATTTTATTTTGTAGAACATCCATTCATATTTGTAATCTCCACTTTTTCAGTTGGAGCTAACGCTTCGTTTCTTTTTTCAACTTCTTTAATCACATTATCGGCAAAATCCATAAAAGCTTTAGCTTGTGGCGTATTTTCTTGTAAAACAGCCGGTCTTCCTGAGTCACCAGCTTCTCTTACACTCTGAACTAACGGAATTTCGCCTAAAAGAGGAATGTTATTTTTCTCAGCTAATTCTTTTAAGCCTTCTTTACCAAAAATATAATATTTATTATTGGGTAATTCAGCAGGAGTGAAATAAGCCATGTTTTCTACCATACCCAAAACAGGAACATTTATTTGTCCCATTTTAAACATTCCTATTGCTTTTCGAGCGTCTATTAAAGCTACTTTTTGGGGTGTGCTAACAATGATTGCCCCAGTTACAGAAACGGTTTGAACTAAAGTTAGATGTATGTCGCCAGTTCCTGGAGGTAAATCAATTAATAAATAGTCAAGTTTCCCCCAATTTCCTTCTGTGAAAAGCTGTGTAAGTGCTTTTGTAGCCATAGGTCCTCTCCACACAACTGCTTGGTCGGGGCTAGCAAAAAAACCGATGGAAAGTAATTTTACACCATAACTTTCTATCGGGTCTATAAGGCTTCTTCCATCTATGTCAATAGGTTTAGGTTTTTCATCCTCAACATTAAACATAACAGGCATTGAAGGCCCATAAATATCAGCATCAACCAAGCCTACTTTGTAGCCTTTTTGAGCAAGAGCAACTGCTAAGTTTGCCGTAATGGTAGATTTTCCTACACCACCTTTACCAGAAGCAATAGCAATAATGTTTTTTACGTTAGGCAATATTCTGTTCTGTGTAGGCGTCTCTGGAGCTTTAGGTATAGGAGTGATGTTTACTTCAAGTTCAACGGAAGTTTTTAATATTCTATCTAAATGCATTTGACATGCTTCTAGGATTCTTTTTTTGTTGTGAAGAGCAGGGTTGTTGATTTGTAAATCAAATGAAATTTTATTGTTATCAATTTGAAGGTTTGAAATTAAATTCAAATCAACAATGTCTTTTTTTAAATCGGGCTCAATAACAAAACTTAATGCGTGTAAAATATCTTTTTCTGAAAAGCTCATAATTTTTTAATTTTTTATTCAAAATTAAATAAAAAATACGGTTTATAAATTCAATTCTGTTAAAGGATTCCAAAAATGCTTTTCAAAGTTGATAATTTGGTTGTTTTCGATTTTCACGCCTTCTTTTTCGAGTAATTCTTGCATTATAAAAGGTGTTTCAAAATGATGTCGGCCTGTTAATTGTCCGTTTCTGTTTACTACCCGATGTGCCGGAACTTTTTCTTTTTGATGGTGAGCATTGTTCATTGCCCAACCAACCATTCTTGCACCTGATTTTGTACCTAAATAATTAGCAATAGCACCGTAAGAAGTAACTCTTCCTTTAGGAATTTCTCTGGCAACAGCAAAAACCATTTCAAAAAAATCGGTTGTTTTAGCAGTCATTTTAATGTAATTTAGGATTGTTTTGATGTCTATCTTTATCACGTAGAGTTTTCTTTTCCAAATTTTTCTCCAACGCTTTGGTTAAATCTACTCCGGTTTGGTTGGCTAAACAAATAACTACGAAAAGTACATCAGCCAGTTCATCATCTAAGGATTTTTCTTTGTCAGAGGCTTTTTCAGATTGTTCGCCATACCTGCGAGCAATAATTCGAGCAACTTCACCTACTTCTTCGGTAAGCATAGCCATGTTGGTAAGTTCATTAAAATAGCGAACACCTACTTTTTTAATCCAATTATCTACTTGTTGTTGAGCTTCTTCTAAGGTCATATCTACATTTATTATTTTACATTGTAAAGATATGAAATGGTTTTTTGTAATGAATATACATTACATAGTGTTTTTCATCTTACTAAGAAAAAAAAAGACTATTGATAAGGTAATATTCATTTTTTTTATCCCAAATTAACCAATCGCTTTTCTTAGTTGATTTAAGTGTTTGTAAGACATTAAGATGGGATTGATAAATTTTAGATAGTCTTTTTCTTGTTAAACGATAGATAGGATGGTTTAGTGTTTTACTAAAATAAATAGAAGTACTCGTTGGAGAATGGATAATATAAATAACAAGTCCTTTATCACAAAGGACTTTGTAGTGTTTGTTGTTGAAAACACGAATTAAACGACCTTTATGATTGGTATAACCCCAAATATTGGAACGTTTGTAAACAACAGTTGTGTCAGGCGTTATAAGTTCAAGGTCTTTATATTTAAAGAATCCTTGAGCCCATAAAGAATAGTTTTTTTGATATGTTTTAAATCCATTTGTTAATTTTCCATTTTTAAAGTCTTTATACGTTAAGTAAATTCCAGCTGAATCATTCTCTATAGTATAAGAATACTGAGCATACAATGAAGTTGAAATTACGACAAATAAACACAAGTAAATAAAAATACTCACTTTCATTTTTTATGTTCTGCTTTACGGTAAGCCCAATAAAATACCTGAGGCAATACGGTTAGGGAAAGAATCATACAGATAAGTAAGCCACCCACAATCATAATGGCTAACGGTTTTTGAATTTCAGCCCCCATTCCAGTTGATAAAGCGGCAGGGAGTAACCCCATTGAACCCATAAGGGCAATCATTACAATAGGTCGTATTCTGCTGTGTACACCATTTGAAATAGCTTCATGTAAGGGCATTTTTTTCATGTTTTCTCGCATTACCGCAATTAAAATGATACTATTAATGGTATTTACTCCAAATAAAATAATAAAACCGATACCTGCGGATATTCCAAAGATGGTTTGCGTTGCCCAAAGTGAAATGAACCCTCCAATAAAGGCAAAGGGAATAGTACTTGCAGCGATAAGTGTATCTTTGATAGTTCCGAAATTGAAATACAATAGAAACAAAATCAATAACAAAACTGCTGGAACAATTACTGCTAATTGTTTACTTGCTCTTTCTTTGCTTTCAAATTCGCCCGCCCAAACCATCTTATTGACTTTTGGCAATTTTACATTCTCGGCAACTTTCTTTTTTGCTTCTGCTATGGTGCTGCCCAAATCTCTACCTTCAATACTAAAACCAACTGCTATGTAACGGCTGCTTCCTTCTCTGTAAATAAAGGTTGGACCAGTTAAGAAATTAATATCAGCGATTTCACGCAAAGGAATCTTTTTTCCAGTCATTGTAGGGATAAGAATTTCTCCGATTTTTTGTTGGTTGTCTCTATATTCCTTTTGAAATCGAATTCGCACGTCAAACATTCGTTCATTTTCATAAAAAGTTGTTGCAGCCCTTCCTCCGATAGCCATTTCAATCACTGCCTGAGCATCAGCCATAGCTACACCATATTTACCCATTTTCTTTTCATCTAATTTGATACGTAATTCGGGTAAGCCAATATTCCGGTACACATTCAAATCTGTAATTCCTTCAACATTTCTAATGTTGTCAGCGACTTGATCTGCATATTTTTCCAATTCAAAAAGGTCGTCCCCAAAAATTTTTATAACCAACGAGCTTTTTACACCTGCTACATATTCTTCCACATTATCCTGAATAGGTTGGCTGAACCCAAATACAATTCCGGGATAAGCCTGCAACTTCTGACGCATTTCATCAATCAATTCTTCTTTACTGATGTTACGTTTCCATTTTTTTTCGGGATATAGCTGAATATGAAATTCATTATTAAAAAATCCGGTAGGGTCTGTTCCGTCATTCGGACGTCCAGTTTGTGTCAATACAAATTTCACTTCTTCAAACGCTCTGATTTTAGCTTTCATTTCTTTGGAAAGCCTAACAGATTCTTCCAGATTCACACTATTAGGGAGTGTCGCCCGAACATACAAAGCCCCCTCATTAAGTTTGGGGATAAACTCTGTTCCATAAAACAAAAAACCTACTGTACATACAATTAAAACAGAAGCAAAGCCTGTTAGTGTAGCCTTTCTTCTCCTATTACTCCATAGAAAGAGTTTGAATAGGTTGTTACGGAAAAAGCGGGAAATAAAATTTTCTTTTTCAACAATATTTTTGGTTAACAATACCTTACACAATGCAGGAACATAGGTAACGCTTAAAATAAGAGACCCGAGCAGGGCATAACCCAATGTAAATGCCAATGGCGAGAACATTTTTCCTTCCACTTTTTGAAAGGAGAAAATCGGCAATAAAGCAACAATCAAAATAATTTGAGCAAACACAATGTAAGTTGCAACACTTCCAGCACTCTTTTTTATCAATCCCATTTTGCTCATGCGATTGAATTTTACCATCCCTACTTGATGGGCTTTTTTCTCCATTGCCACAAAAACTGTTTCTACAATCACCAATGTTCCTTCCAACAATAAGCCGAAATCAATCGCACCCATTGAAATCAAGTTGGCAGGTAAGCCTTGAATACGTAACATCATTAAGGCAAACAAGAAAGAAAGTGGAATTACCGAAGCTACAATTACCGTGGTTCTCCAATTGAATAGGAATATGAACACAATAATGGAAACTAATAATATTCCTTCAATCAGGTTTTTACTTACAGTACCTACAGTTGCATCTACTAATTCCGTTCGGTCTATGAATGGTTCAATCTTAATATCTTTGGGCAATACCCGTTCATTTAAGTCGGCTATTTTTTCTTTTAATCTTGCGATTACATCACCAGGATTTTCTCCCCTAAGCATCAGTACGATTCCCTGTATCAAATCGTCATCATCCTGTAAACCTACTTGCCCCAACCTTGGTTTAGCTGAAACCATTACTTCGGCTACGTGTTTCACGAGAATGGGAGTTGTACCCCTTACTTCAATTAATATGTTTTCAATATCTTCGGCACTTTCCAATAATCCAACTCCGCGTACCACATAAGCCTGTGAACCTCTTTCTATAACATCACCTCCAACATTGATATTAGCTTTAGAAACTGCTTCAAACACTTCCAAAGGCGATAGGTCATAATTTGCTAATTCTGTAGGATTGATTTTGATTTCATAGATTTTTTCCTCGCCACCAAAGCTTACTACATTGGCAACACCTGGAACAGAAACGAGTTCACGTTCAATTACCCAATCCTGAATGGCAGTCAATTCTTTAATCGGTCTGTTACTTTTTATCACATAGCGGAATATTTCGCCTGTAGCTCCAAACGGTGGTTCAATTTCTGTTTCCGCACCATCAGGTAAATCAATTCCTTGTAATCTATTGGCAGCATATTGTTGAGCATAAAAATCATCTATTCCATCCTCAAAAATTACTGTAACGGCAGACAGACCAAAAAGTGATATGGAACGTACTTCAGCTTTTTTAGGGATAGTATTCATCTCCTTCATAATGCGGAGTGTAACAAACTTCTCCACTTCTTCCGCACTTCTTCCTGGCCATTGGGTAATAATTCTTACCCGTGTATTGGTTACATCAGGGAATGCCTCAATGGGTGTATTGATGTAACTAATAACCCCTGCAACAACCAACAAAGCAGTGAGAAAGAAAACAATGATTGAATTCTTTAATGAAAAAGCAACTATACCTTGAACAAATTTCTGCATCTCAATTAGTTTTGAAAGTTTTTAATTTGTTCATAGATAAGCAGGTGATTTTTTGAGATAATTTTTTCATTCTCGTTCAAACCACCTGATAGAAAAGTAACGCCATTACTTTTGGTAAGAATTTCTACCAGTCTTATTTCAATTTCACAATCGCTTTTATGCACCACCACATAGTTTTGATTGTTGTCAAAAACCAATGCGGAAGTAGGAACACTTAATGCTTCTGTTTTGAGTTCCTTTAAAGCTGTTACATCCACGATCATTCCGGGTTTTAATTTCAAGTTTGTATTTTGCAACACAACTCTTGCTTTCAATACTTTTGCTTCTACATCCAAAACTTGCGAAATAGTGGCAATTTTGCCTTCAAAAATTTCATCTGGATAAGAAAGTGTTTTAATGTTTACCTGCATTCCTGTTTCAATATTCACCACATTTGTAGCATATATATTTACCAATACCCAAACCTCACTCAGGTCAGAAATGGTAAACAATGGTTCTCCTTCGGCTGAAATTTGTGTTCCTGCTGATATGGATTTAGCTGTTACAATTCCTGTTGTAGGCGATTTGATTTGAAAAACACCTTTTTCGGGACTTGCACTGAACAAACTGAGGTTAGTGTTTATTCTTTCCTTTTCGGCTTTTAATACCTCCAGTTCACTTTGTGCTTCCATCAAATCCTTTTGCGAAGCAATGCCGTCATCAAACATTGATTGTAGCGATTGTAGTTTTTTCTCTGCTACCTTTATTTGTGATACTATCGTTTTGGATTGAGATTGCAGTCCAGATAATTCTGTGCTTCTCAACTCTGCCAATACTTGCCCTTTGGTGACTTTATCTCCCAATGAAAAATTAGTATTGGAAATAATGCCACTTACCAAACTAACAAAATGAATCACTTTATCCGGATTGGGTTCAATAGCTCCTGTAAGTGAAATTCCTTCGGTTACCAGTTGCATTTTTGGCTGCTCCAATTCAATTTTTGACCTGAAATTTTCCTCTACACAATAATTTTTATTTTCAGCATTGTTGTTTTGTTCTTCTGCATTGCCACAACTACTTAAAAGTATTGTCGTCAAAATCCAATAGGGAATAAGTTTCATATTTCTATTTATAATGTTCATTTAATGATTTTACTTAATCAAATCCATTCCAACAGAGTAATTAAGTTCCTCTGCCTTTTCATTTGTATCTTTCCCTGCTTCAAGAATGATTTTTTTGTTTTCCAGATAGGCTTCCAAAAAGTCAAGGTATTCAAGCATACTGATGTTTCTATCAGTGAAATTTTTTGTATAACTCGTCAGCAGTGAGTCAAGCGTGGTTTCATAATCGGGTTCTATTCCTTCTAAAAAAAATAGTGCATTGGATAGGTTTTGATAAGACAGCACAATTTCATTTTCAATATTAAGTGTCTTTTGCTCATATAGAATTTTGGATTGTTCTATTCCAATTAGTGCATATTTAATATTTCCTTGGTTTCTGTTGAAGAATGGCAAGTCCATTGCTACACCAAAACCAACAAAGTCGAGCATTGCGTTACCACCTCTGTCATAAGCACTACTAAGTGTAAGATTGGGGACTCGCTGTGCTTTTTCATAAGCGTACAGCTTATTGAAGTATGTTTCTTCCAATTGTGCAATTTTATAATCTGGGCGGTGTGTTTTAGCTTGCTCAATAATGTCATTCAAAGCAAGAATCTTGAATTGTTCAGTATCTTTAAGATATCCTTCATCAGTAATTTCCAACTGTGAGGTAGCTGGTAATCGCATCAGTAATTTCAGTTCCTTTTGTGCTTCGTTTACTTCTTTGTTCAGTTCGTTAATGTTTTTTGCTATTTCCAGCTCAAGGGCTTTTAAGCGGATGTATTCACCCTGTGGAACATTTCCCTGCTCCACCTGCTTTTTATATGCTTGTGTAAGTTGCTTAATAGAATTGAGTTGATTTTGATAAATACTTTTGCTGAATTGCAAGTATTGCAATTTGGTAAGTTGGTTGCGAAATTCTATTTTCAGGTTTCTCAGTAAATCCTCGAAATACTGATTAGATTTCTCTACAGAAACCTGTTCCAAGGCAACTAACTTTTTTCGTTTGCCTGCGGTTAGAATAAGTTGCTCTATTCCAAAGCCGAACTGTTGGTTGGGTCTAATTCCTCCAAGTGAAGGTATTACTTCCTGTCCTCCGGTTTGGGCATCCGTTGCCCAAAAATTCACCTGATCGAATGTGAAACTCGGATTAGGCCATAGCTTGGCTTGCATTACCATTGCTTCCGACTGTGAAATGTTCAGCTTTTCAGCAATAAGTAGTAAATTTTCTTTCAGAAAAACAGCTTCGGCTTGTTCTCGACTTAATTTTAAGGTGTCTTGTGCCTTTGTCGAAAGAGAAAATAATAAAAGAATGAGAATGAGTTTTCCTGACCTAATAATGTTCATAATTTAATGCTCCTTCTTGAATGAGGTGCAAAAGTCAGGACAACGACCTTAAAAAGACCTTAAAGCAGATAAAATTTAGCTTAAGGGGAAATTAAGTTCAAAGACATTGATATTTGGGGCAGGGTTTGAATAAGTGATAGTAGCTGAATTAATTTCAGCAATCCTTTTCGTTAAAACTAATCCGAGACCAAAGCCGATTTTACCTTCACTGTTTTTTCCTCTGAAAAAGTGATTGAACAAAAACTTTTCTTCTTCTGTAGAAATCGGTTTACCAGAATTTAGGATTTGAATTTTTAGTTCATTGCTTTGGGAACAATCAAATTTTATTTCAGCTTTTGAATTGTGGCTATAGGAAATACAGTTGGTTAGCAAATTTAGAATGGCTTGTCTGATTAGGACTGGATTGAGATTGATTACAAGTTTATTTTCATTAATTTCATCAGGAACGTAATTTACTTCAAATTGAAAATCGGGATAGATGGCATTAAGTTCTTCAATAACATCAAAAAACAGTTCGTCAATCCGTAAAGCTTGCTTTTTAATTTGCTGCCCGGATTCGATTTTTGAAATTTCAAGCAATACATTAATAATACTTCCCAAAGATTTTGTCTTGGTAATTTGATTTTCTATTTCTGAAGTAATGACTTCTATGTTTGGTATATTTCTAATTCTTTCAAGCTCCGATACCAATACCGAAATAGGCGTTTTTAACTGGTGGGAAATATGATGAATCGTATGTTTTTGAAAAACAAATGCTTCATTCGTCCTTTTAATTAACTCGTTAAATCGTTGTGTTAATTGATTCAATTCATAAGAAGATGTTTCTATTTTTAGTTCTTCAACTTTTTCTTTACTAAGGTCATATTTATTAAGATTTTCAGCAAGTGTAGTAATTGGTCTGGAAATTTTGTTGGAAAGAAGCCGTGAAATGAGAATTACCACTATTGTGATGAACAGAAATATTCCGATTAATACATTTCTTAAAAAATACAATTTGGTATATCCAAAGGCATCGTAAGCTTTGCTGACAGCATAGTAATTCTGATTATTGGCTTCTACATAAATACCTATAAGGTCATAATTTTCTTCTTTGGTTTCTATCCACCTTTGGGTTGGTGAAAGTTTGTTGAGAATGCTTTCTGCTTTAACAATGTATAGGCTATCCAAACTTGCGAAAATTAAATTTTTGTTTGAATCATAGACAAGTAGTTTTTCATCATAAAAGTCATTGATGTCCTGCTGGTCAATTAGATATGAAATGGCGGCACTTTCTCGTTTAAATTTTTCGATGAGCTTAATTGTTGTATGAATCTTTCCGTTTTGTTGTTGTTGAAATTCTTCTTCCCGATATTCGAAAAATAAAATATAAATAATGGTTAATGAAATTGCGGTAAGGGCAATCACGGTGGTAGAAAAATAAATAAGTATTTTGTTTCCTATTTTCATTTTACATCAAGGTAATATCCGTAACCCACCTTGGTTTTTATGGTATTCTTGGCAAACGGCTTGTCCAATTTGTTTCTTAAAAAACTAACATAAACTTCTATGGTATTTGTGTTTGCATTAAATGAACTTCCCCATATTTCTTTTACTAAGTCAGATTTAGAAACAATTTCTCCTTTATTTTCCATCAATCTCAGAAGTATTTGATACTCTCTTGGTGTCAAACTGATTTCTTTCCCTTGTCTGAACACTTTTTTTTGGGCATCATTTAGTGTAATATCATCTGCAATCAAAATAGGGACTTCTGTAGTTATTGAATTATTTTGTTTAAGTCTTTTAGTAAGTGAATTAACTCTTAAGATGAGTTCTCGCATATAAAACGGCTTTGTCAGGTAATCGTCTGCACCACAATCAAAGCCCTGAACTTTATCTTCTAATTCACCAAATGCCGTCAGCATAATTACAGGTGTGTTCATATTATATTGCCTGAAATCTTTACACAGGTCAAAACCGTTTTTTCCTGGCAGGTTAATGTCCATTACTATACAGTCGAAATTGTTTTTTTTTAATATTCTTTCCGCCAATAATCCATCATAAACACATTCGGTATTATGACTTTCAGCCGTTAGTACCTCACTTATATTTTTACTTATAATTGTGTCGTCTTCTATGATTAGAATTTTCATCTGTTTATATTTATTGTGTTAATTCGGTCAGATGGAAGTCGCCTATAATCATTCTCCTGTGTGTTAAACTTTTTAGAATGGCTCGTTTCATGTTACAAATGTATGATTCATATTGAACCGATGGTATTTAAAATATAAAATTCCTATTTTTACCGTTATAAAAAATGTTAAAAATATTATGGCAACAATTTTAATTATTGATGACGAACGACCAATAAGAAACACATTAAGAGAAATTTTGGAGTATGAAAAATTTATTATTGATGAAGCAGAAGACGGAGAAAGTGGGCTTGCAAAAATAAAGACCAATACATACGATTTGGTGATGTGTGATATTAAAATGCCTAAGATGGATGGCTTGGATGTGTTAAAACAAACCATTGCATTCGGTATAGAAACGCCTATGGTAATGATTTCTGGGCATGGAACAATTGAAACCGCTGTTGAAGCCATAAAAATAGGTGCGTTTGATTTTATTTCCAAACCTTTTGATTTGAATCGGTTGCTGATTACGGTTAGAAATGCCATAGATAAAAAAGAGTTGGTGCAAGAAACCAGAAAACTTCAAAAGAAGATAGGAGGTAAAGGAAAGACTCAAATTATTGGCGAGTCGGAAGCTATTTTGAAAGTGAAAGACATGATAGAAAAAGTGGCGGTGAGCGATGCACGCGTTTTAATTACAGGAGGCAACGGAACAGGAAAAGAATTAGTTGCTCGTAGTTTGCACGAAAAATCTGAAAGAAGTAAGGCTCCATTTGTGGAAGTAAATTGTGCCGCCATTCCATCAGAATTAATTGAAAGTGAGTTGTTTGGACATGAAAAAGGAGCATTTACATCAGCCATAAAACAACGTAAAGGTTGTTTTGAACAAGCAGAAGGCGGCACCCTATTTTTAGATGAAATTGGCGATATGAGTTTGTCGGCACAGGCAAAAGTGTTACGTGCTTTGCAAGAAAGTAAAATTACCCGAGTGGGTGGAGAAAGCGAAATAAAAGTTAATGTTAGAGTGCTGGCGGCAACCAACAAGGATTTAATGAAAGAAATTGCTGAAGGTAATTTCAGAGAAGATTTGTACCACCGATTGGGAGTGATTTTAATTCGTGTGCCTGATTTGAATGAAAGAAGAAATGATGTGCCTTTGTTGACAGATTATTTTTTAACACAGCTTTGCGAAGAACATGGAATAGCCAAAAAATCTGTTGAACTTTCTGCTTTAAATGCCTTAAAAGAATATAATTGGACAGGAAACATTAGAGAATTGAGAAACATTGTAGAACGACTAATTATTTTAAGTGATAAGGTAATTACGCTCGATGATGTTAACAAGTATGCTAATACAGGGAAGAAGTAAAGTTTTTTATTGCAATTTTTTCGTTCCCATTTTGCTATTAGTATTTCAAATATACGCTATGGGTCTGTAATGAAATAAACTATACATTTAGCCTTGCTCTTTTGCTCGCTAATTGCGTTTAAAATACTCGCCATAGCGTTGCTATGTCTGTGTTTTTCGTCTTATTAGCAAACAAAATAACTTCGCCTATTCTTTACACTTTATTTCATTACAGACCCATAACAAACAAAATATCATATTTTTTTGTTAAAATGAACAAAATGGAAAATATTCACATACAATTTAGAAAATTGCTCAGTAATACTCCTATAGATTTTAACCCAAGTTGCAGCTAATTAACCCGAACTTCCTTTATTTAAAGCATATTGGTAATTTTTAATTTCCAGTTTGTGTACTACGGATTTTTTTGTAAAAGGTTGTTTTTTTATTTTTAGGGTGGTG
>JAHYJH010000195.1 GCA_019429185.1 Vicingaceae bacterium | reverse complement strand
TTTTCATCTTTATTTTTTTGACAAAAATACATATTGCAATTTAATATATTATCCTGATTGTCAAATTGTTATTAACATTTTGAAAGTTGTTATTAACGGTAATTTAATTAATAGAAGTCCCCTTAAATAAGTTTTATCTCCCTGATGAAACTGAGCATTTAACTTTATGAAACGTTTTTCAGTTTTTGTAAGAGATTTTATTAAATCGAATAAAACATCGTTTTTAGCATCCATTTATTTACATTTATCTTAAAAAAATATTATTTAGTTTAATTTTTAACAATTTAAAACTTAGACTAAAAATTAATTCCGACATAAAAGTACTAAAAATAATAAATTGAAAGCATTCAATTCTCATTTAGAATACTAATTATTACAGAAAATGGTATTGGTTTTTAAGTTTAGATAGTTTATTTTCGTAACATTGAATTAATTTTTAGTATATATTAGATATAAAAACATATAAAAATGAAGCAGTTAACCTTAATTTTATCTATCATTCTAATTCCATTATTTGGTATTTCTCAACAAAATAAATGGGTAAATAATTCCACCAAAGAAAGAGCTTTTGTAGAAAATAAAGGACAATACAATGGAAGAAACTGGCAAACTAACAATCCCATAAAATATACTCTTAGCCAACAAGACGGTTGGTTTACTTTTTTTACAGATAATGGAATTACCCACCGAATTGATAGATTAGTTAGAAATCCGAAAAAGAAAAAAGAAGAAAGCGATGCTCACAGAAAAGTACCTAGCAGAATACATTTGAGTGAATTTGTAGATATTAGCTTTGTTGATGCTAATAAAAATGTTCAAATTATTGCCGAAGAAAAAACCAATCATTATTATTCTTATGCTGTTAAAGATTTAAAAACAAATGATGTAAACAATATTAATAATGTTACAGGATATAAAAAAATTACCTACAAAAACATATATAATAACATTGATATTGAATACACTTTACACCCAGATGGTGGTATAAAATACAATGTTGTTTTACATCCTGGGGCAAATCCTAATGATGTAAAAATGAAGTATAAAACTTTTCATACCAATCATTTAGATGAAAAAGTGGACATCCAATTAAACCCTCAAACAGGACAATTAGAAATTAATGCCGCTTCCACTAAAATTATTGAACATAAACCACTTACTTTTTATCAAAATTCTAAAACTATAATTCAATCAAAATATGTTTTTAACAATAACATTTTAACTTTCGATTTAGCAAATTACGATAATACACAAAAAGTAGTGATTGACCCTTGGGTAGTTACACCTAACTTTAATGCAGGAGATTTTACTAGAGAAGTAGAAACAGATGCAGCAGGAAATGTATATGTTATTGGCGGTGAAATACCAATGGAATTAAGAAAATATGGTATTGCAGGAAATTTAATTTGGACTTACATCACTCCTTGGGACACAAGTGGTGGTAGCTGGTTAGGAACCTTAGCAACAGATGCTGCCGGAGTAAGTTACATTACCCAAGGAACTGGTGCTGAAATAGAACGAGTAAGCACAGCAGGAGCTATGGTGTGGCATGCAAACAATAATGGTTTTGGAGTAGAATATTGGACAATTACATTTAATTGCGATAACACTAAGTTAATTGTTGGTGGAACTAAATCTGGAATCCCTCTTAATTTTCCATTAGAATTTAACGCTACCATTTATGATATAGATCCAAATAGTGGAAGTGTATTAGCTCAAGTTAATGTAGATACAACTGTTTTTACTGTCGCTTTTCCACCTCCTACACCAGTAGAAGTTCGTTCTATTGCTCCCACCAAAAACTCTAAATATGTTTTCTTAACCCATTTAGAAGTTGGAGCTATTAACCAAAACCTTACGGCTTGTAACTCGGTTGCTGACTTTCAGGTTGACCATACGCATGGTTTTGGATATAAGTGTGAAAATTATCTTTCTGCATCTCAAAATGGAGGTGGTCTAAAAGCAATTATTGCTAACGATAATTTTATTTATTCTCACAGAGGAGATAGAATTTACCAATGGGATATTAATACGGGAGCTTTAATAAATAATGTACCACTACCAGGCGGAAGTTCTAATAATACCTTTGGAAGAGTTGTACATTGTAGTGGATTAGATGTTGATGCTGCTGGTAATGTTTATGCAGGCTCTATGGATAGGGTTGTAAAATTTGACCCCAATTTAAACATTCTTTCTCAAGTTAATACTACAGGAGGTTTTACAGTGTATGATGTTAGTGTTAATATTAATGGAGAAGTTATCGCTGGAGGAGCATTGTTAGATAATGGTACTTCAACTGGGCGAGGCGGAAGAATAGAATCGTTAAACATGACTGCTGGAGCTCAATATGCTACGGTTTGTTGCGATCCAAATTTTTGTCCTATTAATTCATTATGTACTACAGATTCTCCTGTTGCGTTAAATCCAAATACTGCTGGAGGAACATGGACTGTAACTCCTGCAACACTTGGACTAAATACCTCAACTGGTATTTTCGACCCTGCTGTTGCTGGAGGAGGATCATATACTGTTACTTATACTCTTGGTTGTGGTTCTTTTTCTTATACTATTGTTGTTAATGTTTGTGCTAACCTTTCTGTTTGTGTAGAAGCCAACGGAGATTTAACCGTAAGTAATGGAACTCCTGTTTACACTTGGGAACAATGGACTCCTCCTGCTTCAACTCCCATCTCTAATCAAACGCAATGTCAAAACTGCGGATTCACATGGTTTTTCGGAACTTGTTTAGATGGTGCTTTTCCTGTTACCACTTGCAACACTCCTGGATTTTGGACAACTATTGGAACAGGTTCAACCATTACTCCTCCTGTTGGAGCTGATACTATTAGAGTTACCGATAATTTTGGTAATACAATAACGATAAATGGAATTTCTACACTCCCTCCTTGTTCTCCAACTTCATGCGATGCAACTATTACTCCTGCTGGTCCTTTCTGTGTAAATGCTCCTGCCGTTATTTTAACTGCTGCTGACCCAGGTGGAGTTTGGAGCGGAACAGGAATTACCAACACTTCAACAGGTGCTTTTGATCCTGCTGTTGCTGGTGTTGGAAGTCATGTAATTACATACTCCATTACAGGCTCTTGTACTGCAACAGATACGGAAACAATAGTTGTTAATGCCCTTGACAATGCTGCTTTTACCTACGCTTCTGCTTCTTTTTGTTTAATAGACCCAAATCCACTTC
>JAHYJH010000045.1 GCA_019429185.1 Vicingaceae bacterium | reverse complement strand
TAAACTTCCAAAGACGAGGCTTTCGATATTTTTGATTCTAAGGAACTGACGAACGAAGCAAGGGCAGAGGCAAAGATTTCTTTGACTATGCCTTGCAAGGAGGAAGAAGGCGAAGCCAGTTTTACTTATGTAAATGACTGAATCAAAAATGAGAATAACGAAGTATTTGGGAGTTTTCTTGCAAAGACTAAATTGGATTTAAAAACAACTTCAATTAATAATAAATTATTGATTAGATCAATTAATAGAGTATAAATAAAACGAGAACAGATTATGTCTAACGGATTACAAGTAAAGCGATTAAGTAAAGTAGCAAAAGAATTTAACATTGGAATTCATACCATTGTTGAGTTTTTAGAATCTAAAAATATTACGATTGAAAGCAATCCTAATACAAAATTAGATGAAAATATTTATGCCGTTTTGCTTGAAGAATTTCAATCAGATAAAACCGACAAAGAAGCTGCTAAAAAAATTACTATCGGTTCAGAAAAAGAATCAATTTCTCTAAAAGAGCCAGTTGTGAAAGAAAAACCAATTGAACAATTTGTTCAATTACCAATTGATGAACCAAAGCCAATAGAACAACCTCAACAACCAACAGAAACTCAATCCGAAGAACAAACAGGTCCGAAAATAATATCTAAAATTGATTTAGACAGTATTAATAGTAAAACAAGACCTGACAAAAAAGCCAAACCCTCAGAAAAAGAAAAAATAGAAGTAAAGATAGCCGAAAAACAAGTTGAAGAGCCAAAAGAAGAAGTTAAAAAAGAAGAAGTTAAAAAAGAAGAAGTTAAAAAAGAAGAAAAAACTCCACACCAACGAGAAAACATAGAAACAGTCTATACTAAACTCGCAGATCCTAAAGTTTTAAGAACGATAGAACTTCCTGTTGAGAAAAAATTTGAAAAGAAACAACCAGTAGCATCCTCAACCACGAATAAACCTTCTGATGACAAATCTTCAAAAGATAATAAATCCAAAAGAAAACGACTACCTAAAAAAATAGATGTAGCCCATACGGCAAAAAAACCATTTGAAAAAACTGGTTCAGCCTCAAATAGAGGTGGAAGAGTTGAAAAGAAACATGAGCTAACAGAAAAGGAAATTCAAGATCAAGTAAAAGAAACGCTTGCTCGATTAACTGGTACGGGAAAAAACAAATCAGTTAAATACAGAAAAGATAAACGACAGGCAGCCAGCGAAGAAGCTCAACGACACGTTGACCAAGAAGAGAGAGAAAAATCTATCCTTAAAATTACAGAATTTGTTACTGTTAACGAACTATCAAAAATGATGGAAGTTAATGTAAACGAAATTATTGGAGCTTGTATGAGCTTAGGTCTTTTCGTTTCTATAAACCAGCGTTTAGATGCAGAAACCATATCAGTAATTGCTGAAGAATACGGTTATTCTGTTCAATTTATATCTGCATCGGAAAATATTGATATTGATGTAGCTGAAGAAGATGATCCAAAAGATTTAAAAGATAGAGCCCCAATTGTTACCGTTATGGGACACGTTGATCATGGAAAAACGTCTTTATTAGATTATGTAAGAAAAGCAAATGTAATTGCAGGAGAAGCAGGAGGTATTACACAACATATTGGGGCTTATGCAGTTACTCTTGATAATGGCAAACAAATCGCTTTCTTAGATACACCTGGTCATGAGGCTTTTACAGCTATGCGTGCCAGGGGTGCTCAAGTTACTGATATTGCTATTATTGTTATTGCAGCAGATGACAACATCATGCCTCAAACAAAAGAAGCAATAAACCATGCTCAAGCAGCAGGAGTTCCTATTGTTTTTGCATTTAATAAAATAGACAAAGAAGGAGCAAATACAGATAGATTAAGAGAAGAACTTTCTGCTATGAATATATTAGTAGAAGAATGGGGAGGGAAATATCAAACACAAGAAATATCAGCGAAATTTGGTACTAATGTGGACTTATTACTCGAAAAAGTGTTGCTCGAAGCTGAAATGTTAGAGTTAAAAGCTAACCCTAACAAAAGAGCAAGAGGTACAGTTATAGAATCTGAATTAGACAAAGGAAAAGGATATGTGTCAACATTACTTGTTCAATCTGGATCAATGAAAATTGGAGATGTTTTGCTTGCTGGATGTTACAGTGGAAGAATTAAAGCCATGTTCAATGAAAGGGGAGGTAAGATTATCGAAGCGGGGCCTTCAACACCTGTAGCTCTTTTAGGTTTAAATGGAGCTCCAAGTGCAGGTGATAAATTCCTTGTAATGGAAGACGAAAAAGAAGCTCGAGCAATAGCTGAAAAAAGATTACAATTAGTGAGAGAGCAAGGAGCTAGAACAAATAAACACATTACGCTTGACGAAATTGGAAGACGTTTAGCTATTGGTGATTTTAAAGAGTTAAATGTTATTATAAAAGGAGATGTGGATGGTTCAATTGAAGCATTATCAGATTCACTACAAAAACTTTCTACCGAACAAATTCAAGTAAACATAATATTAAAAGCAGTGGGGCAAATTACCGAATCAGATGTAATGCTAGCAGCAGCCTCTGAAGCTATTATTATTGGTTTCCAAGTTCGACCTTCGGTAAATGCAAGAAAAATTGCAGAACAAGAACAAATTGACATTCGATTATATTCTATTATTTATGACGCTATTGAAGAGGTTAAAGATGCGATGGAAGGTATGTTAGCTCCTAAATTCGTTGAAAAAATAACAGGAACTATTGAAATTAGAGAAATCTTTAAAATTTCTAAAGTAGGAACTATTGCAGGTTGTATGGTTCAAGATGGAAAAGTTTTTAGAAATAGTAATATTCGAGTTATTCGTGATGGAATAGTAGTTTATACAGGTTCGTTAGGCTCTTTAAAACGATTTAAAGATGATGTAAAAGAAGTAGCAAGAGGTTATGAATGTGGTTTAAATATTGACAAATTCAATGATATTCAAGTTGGTGATATTGTTGAAGCATACGAACAAGTAGAAGTGAAACAGAAGTTATAATGTTAGCAAATGTGAAAATTCAAAAAATAGCGAATTGAAGACTGAGAACTGAAGACTGAATGGAATTTGACAACTATAAAGGAAAAAAATTTTGCAACAACACTTCTTTTTTTGTTGATGATAACCTTACTGTAGAAAAACCTCTTCAAATAACAATAAACAATCTAACTTTTTCAATTACCATGCGTACTCCAGGTCATGATGAAGACTTGGTTAGAGGATTATTATATACTGAAGATATTTATAGAGGTAAGGAAAATCTCCCTATCATTTTCACAGATGACAAAGAAACAAATAGCACAACTGCTCATTTAATTATCAATGAAAAAGAATTAGGCTCAGGGTATAAAAACAGTCGGAATTTATTATCTATCTCATCTTGTGGAATTTGTGGTCAAAAAGAATTAACAGATACCAGTCAATATACTTCAATATCAGTTATTCAAGAAGATGCGTTGGACATAAAAACATTTTATAAAATGTTTGAAGTAATGAATAAAGAACAACCTACTTTTCATCAATCAGGAGGGTCTCATGCAGCCGCAGCATTTTCAAAAAACAGTACTTTATTGTGTATTAGAGAAGACATTGGCAGACATAATGCTGTTGACAAGGTAATAGGTCATCTTGTGAATAGCAAAAAAATGAATGAAGTGAAATGCATCATTGTTAGCGGAAGAATTTCTTATGAAATTGTCTCGAAAATATTTGCAGCAAAAATACCAATATTAGGAGCTGTTTCCGCACCATCAACACTGGCAGTTGATTTTGCTAAAGAATTAGGAATAACACTACTAGGTTTTTGTAGAGAAAAAAAAGCTACTTGCTATTCACATCCTCAACGGATAAAAAATAGTGTTTCAGATAACTTTAATAATTAAAACAATAAAAAATACTAATTTTAGTTAATCAAATACAAATTGCTAACTTTATACTTTAATTTTTTTGTGTGGTAAAAAAAACAATCATATTTGGATTATTATTATCAGTATTAGATACATTCTCCCAAACTTCTGCACCTAAGTTTAGTAATGAATTTTTGGCAATAGGGGTTGGTGCAAGAGCGTTAGGTATGTCAAATGCTCAAGTATCTTCTGTAAATGATGTTACTTCTGGTTACTGGAATCCAGCAGGATTAATGGGGCTGAACAGCGATTTTCAGGTAGATTTAATGCATGCCGAATATTTTGCAGGGATAGCTAAATACGATTATGGAGCTTTTGCAACCAAAATAGATAGCAACAGTGTCTTTGGTATTTCAATTATTCGTTTTGGAGTTGATGGAATCCCTAATACTACTCAGTTGATTAATGCTGATGGTAACATTGATTATGACAGAATTTTTTCTTTTTCTGTTGCAGATTATGCTTTTTTATTTTCTTATGCCAGAAAATCAACCAAAATTGAACGTCTTACTTATGGAGCAAATGTAAAAGTTATTTACCGTCAAGTTGGTGATATGGCAAAAGCATGGGGTTTTGGATTGGACGCTGGAATTCAGTACAGGACCTTAAATAATTGGGGATTTGGACTTATGGCAAGAGACGTTACATCAACATTTAATGCGTGGAGCTTTTCGCTCGACCAAAACACTATTGATGTTTTTAATGCTACGGGAAATGAAATTCCCGATAATTCCGTTGAAATAACACTACCCAAAGTTATTTTGGGAGTAAGTAAATACCTCAACATTACAAAAAACAATAAGTTCGGTCTTTTAACTGAAGTTAATTTTGATTTTTCTACCGATGGAAAAAGAAATGTTCTAATTACTGGAGACCCTATCAGTGTTGATCCTCATTTAGGAATTGAAGCTAATTATAGCAAACTTATTTTTATTCGTTTTGGCGTTGGAAACATTCAAAAAACAACAACCATTTTTAATAATGATCAAGTTACATGGCAACCTAACTTTGGTGTGGGTGTTAAATTTAAAGGAATTTCTCTAGATTATGCACTAACAGACATTGGCGATCAATCTGAGGCACTATTTTCTAATGTTTTTTCATTGCGTTTCGACATCAATAAAAAAACAATTTCACAAGAAAGATTTAGATAAATTTCTTTTACACAATTTTTTTTGTAACTTTATTTTTTAAATTAAGTGTTTATTGTGTTTGAAAACTATAGAAATACCATTATTTCATTCTCTTTTTTGATTGTTTTTACATCATTCAGCTTAATTTCTTTTGCCCAATTCAACAACAGTTGGATTAATTACAACCAACCTTATTATAAATTTAAAATTGCAGAAACAGGCATTTTTAGAATAGACTCTGCAACACTTTTTAATGCAGGCATACCACTTAGTACAATTAACCCTCAAAACTTGCAAATTTTTGCTCGGGGTCAAGAAATTCCTATTTACATTGAAGGAGAAAATGATGGTATTTTCAATACCTCCGATTATATTGAATTTTATGCCCAACACAATGACGGATGGTTAGACGAACAACTGTATGGAAGTGCAGTAAACCATCCAAATCCATACTACAGTCTAACAACCGATACCATTAGCTATTTTTTAACTTGGAACAACGCTACTTCCAATTTACGTTTTACAGTTGAAACAGACACTTCATTTTCTTCTTACACACCAATAGATTTTGTCTTAAAAGAAAACAAGGAAATTTACACACAAGGCAATGGAACAGTAAATCCTTATTACGATGGTGAAACAATTAGTGTTGGAGGAAGTAGTGTTTCTCTTTTTGGTTATGCTTCTACCGAAGGTTGGTTTGACTTGCCCTATAATTTAGGTGGTTCAACAACAAAAAGCATTAACACAAAAAACGCTTATTTGGCAGGTTCTGATGCAAAATTACAAGCAGTTGTAACAGGTCAATCTAATGACGCAAACTTGCCAACTTCCATAAATCAACATTTGCGTATTGCATTAGGTTCAACAGTTTGGGATACCACTTTTAATGGATATAAAAAAATTGATGTCAATCAAAACATCCCGCTTAATCAATTAGGAACAAATGCCACTTCAGTTACCTTTTCAAGTATAAATAGTTTGGGTTCTGGAGTTGCCCGCCAAGCCATTGCTTACCTAAAAATTACCTATCCACACACAACCGATTTTGAGGGAGTAACTACATTTTCTGATTTTTTTGTTGATGATAACACTTCACAAACCAAAAGTTACCTCAATTTTTCTAATCTTAATAATACAGGCAACGTACTACTTTATGATTTGACCAATAGCAAAAAAATTATTGTAATTCCTTTTGGAGGTAGTTTTCATTGTTTACTCCCTAATGGCAATGGAAACAAAGAATGTTTCGTTACTTCTGTTGGTCAAGTAAAACCAGTAACTCAACTTTTTCCTATAAATAGTACAGGTTTTTTTGTAAATCACGCTCAAAACCCTATAGATACTGCTTTTATTATAATTACGCATCAATCATTGATGAGCAGTGCCACAGATTATGCTACTTACAGGTCAAACCCAGGTCTGGCAGCACAACCTCAAAATCCAGTTATTTTTGATGTGGAAGATATATATGACCAGTTTTCATTTGGAATTCAAAAACATCCGTTGGCAATCCGTAATTTTTTAGATTATTTGCTAACTAATTGGAATACCACTCCTAATTATTTATTTCTCTTAGGAAAATCAGTTAAAGCAAAGGAAATAAGAAAAAACAATACAAATTTTGCTAATTGTTTAGTTCCTTCGTACGGAAATCCAGCCTCAGATAATATGCTAACCATAGGATTAAATGGCAGTCAACCTTTTGAACCAGCAATTCCCACAGGCAGGTTAGCAGCAAAAAATAACTTAGAAGTAGATTGGTATTTAGGCAAAGTGCAACAACACGAAAACCCTGTATTAGGAAATAATGGAGAAACAGCATGGATGAAACAATTTCTGCATTTTAGTGGAGGCACTACTCCAGGTGAGCAGGGAACATTCTTATCTTTTGTAGATACCTATAAATCTACGATAGAAAACCCTCTTTTTGGAGCGAATGTAAAAACATTTACAAAAACAACATCAGCTCCAATTCAAATTACCTTAGCAGATTCAATTAAAAATTTAATTGGAAGTGGAGTGTCTTTTATGACTTTTTTCGGACACGCTTCTGCAACAGGAGGTTTTGATCAAAACATTGATAAACCTTCTGAGTGGCCTAATCAACAAGGACGTTATCCAATTTTAATGGGATTAGCTTGCTTTGCTGGAGATATGCATTTACCCAATTCGAATAGCACAAGTGAAGAACATGTCATTATAGACAACAAAGGAACTATTGGGTTTTTATCTTCTGTAGATTTAGGTTTAAGCAATATATTACATAATTATGCGAATAATTTTTATATCAATTTATCACAAACAAAATATGGAGAATCTATTGGAAGACAAATCAAAAATACCATTAACACATTAACACAAGGGCAAGGAACGGATATCAAAAACTTTACGAACTCTGTTGGTTTAAATATTTCTTTTCATGGAGACCCCGCCATTCATTTGCATACATTCGATAAGCCTGATTATATGATTAATGAGCAGTCGGTAAGTTTTCAACCAAACATCGTTACTTCCGATTTAGACTCTTTTACCATTCAAATAATTGTTGCCAATTTGGGACGAGCTATTGATACGACTATTATACTTAGTGTGGAAAGATCATTTCCAAATACTAATTTTAATGATACAACTTACTTAATTTCTATTGCGGCACCACATTTTAAAGATACTTTCTCATTAAAACTCCCTGTAGATATTATTAGAGGACTAGGATTGAATACATTTACAATAATGATTGATGCACCACCTTTATCTATTGATGAAATTTATGAAAATAACAATACGGTTATTAAAACATTGAATATCCGTTCGGGAAACATTATACCAATTTATCCTTATCATTTTTCCATCGTTCCAAACCAAGGGGTTACATTGAAAGCTTCTACTGCTTTTGCATTTCAACCTGCCAACAATTATTTTTTTGAAATAGACACTACCGATTATTTTAATAGTCCAATAAAAGAAACAACCACCATTAATCAAGCTGGAGGAGTTGTGAGTTGGTCGCCAAATTTATTACAAAATATGCCCGATAGTATGGTTTATTTTTGGAGAGTAGGCAAAGATTCTGTTGATGCAAATGGGTTCAGTTGGATTAACCGCTCTTTTCAATACATCAAAGATAAAGAAGGATGGCAACAAGAACATTTTTTTCAATTTGAAAATAATTCTATGCAATTATTGGGATATAGCAGAATAACACGTCAATTTAGTTTTCAAAACAAGGTAGCAACCTTAAAGGCAGTAACAGATGGAGCAATTGGTAGTAATACTGTTAATGGCACAACCAATTGGACTGAAGGTTCTATTCCTTCCTATTTTATAAATCAAGATAGAATAGCTGGTAATGGTTGGGGACCAAATAGTGCCATTCATGTTGTTGTAATTGACACGGTTATGCTTGATTATTGGAAGCCCTTAGAAATGAATATGGGACAATTAAACATACCAGGTTCTCCAAGTCAGGCACCTTCAAAATTTTTTGTTTTTAGAAATGCAGATCCAATACAAATGAATGCTTTGGCAGATATGCTTACCGATAGTATTCCTAATGGCTATTACATTTTAGCTTGGACATGGTATTGGAACTTTTTTTCTCAATATGCTCCACTTCCAGCTAATGTAAATGCTGCATTTACGGGATTAGGAGCTACTCAAATTCCTGTCGCTCAAGATAGTTTGCCTTTTGCTTTTTTTGTAAAAAAAGGAACACCATCATCTGTTGTTGAGTCAGTGGGTAGTAGTGTAACCACTAAAGGTGTAACAGTAAGTGCAACGATAATAGGTAGTGCCAACTATGCTAATATTTTTTCTCCTCCACTTGG
This sequence comes from Vicingaceae bacterium, assembly GCA_019429185.1. Classification (GTDB taxonomy): domain Bacteria; phylum Bacteroidota; class Bacteroidia; order Flavobacteriales_E; family Vicingaceae; genus BRH-c54. Next base: position 15,816 of record JAHYJH010000045.1, on the reverse strand, counting down.
TCCATCCATGCGTTGGGATTCACTTTCTTGGCGTATGACTTCATTAGAATCTCCTACTACAAAAGACAGCACTGTGTTAAATGTTTTTGGTGTAGATGCCAATGGAAATGAAACCTTGTTGATTGCTAATCTTCCCACAGATTCGGGTGATATTCGCATTACCAATCAAATTGACGCAGCCCAATATCCTTATTTAAAATTAAATGTACACCTTACCGATGATTCTTTATTTACTGCTCCTCAGCTACACCGTTGGCAAGTTACTTATGACGATATTCCTGAAGCTGCACTTGACCCAAACATTCATTTTACTTTTCATAAAGATACTGTGCATGAAGGCGAACACATCAAATTATCAATTGCGGTTAAAAATATCAGCAGACACAATATGGATAGCCTATTAATTTCGTTTGCCGTATTGAACAAATATAATACATTTATTCCGCTATCGTTTCCAAGACAGCGCCCCTTATTGGCTGACAGTGTTATGATAGTAAACTTTGAATTTTCTACTTTTGGAATGGCAGGAATTAATAGCCTTTTGGTAGATGTCAACCCCAATAATGACCAATTGGAAAAATATCACTTTAACAATGTAGCAGAAATTCCATTTTATGTAATCAGCGATAAAATTAATCCTTTATTGGATGTTACCTTTGATGGAACGCATATTTTGGATGGAGATATCGTTTCTCCTAATACAGAAATCGTTATAGAGTTAAAAGATGAAAACAAATTTCTTTTGCTAAACGATACTTCTGATTATGCTGTTTGGATAACTTCTCCTTCTGGAACAGAAAAAAGAATTTATTTCTATGCAAACGGACAGGAAATGATGCAGTTTATCCCTGCTTCTTTACCAAAAAATAGTGCAAAAATTATTTATAGGGCAGATTTTGAAAAAGATGGGAAATATAAGTTACGCGTACAAGCCAATGATATCTCAAAAAATGTTTCGGGTAATAATGATTATTTAATTGGGTTTGAAGTAATTTTAAAATCAACGATAACAAACATTATCAATTATCCTAATCCTTTTACTACTTCTACTCGTTTTGTATTTACCCTAACAGGAAGCAAAGTACCCGATATTTTCAAAATTCAAATCATAACCATAACAGGAAGAGTAGTTAGAGAAATTCATAAAGAAGAGTTGGGTCATATTAAAATTGGTAACAACATTACAGATTTTGCTTGGGATGGCACTGATACTTATGGAGATAGATTAGCTAATGGGTTGTATTTGTATCGCGTTGTTACAAAAATTGAAAATGATGATATTGAACACAGAGATACCAGCATGGATTCCTATTTTAAAAAAGGATATGGAAAAATGTATATGTTTCGATAGATTTGTTGGACAAATAGTTATACCTCTTTAATGAAACAGCATCTTAAAATCCTCTTTCCATTTTTTCTGTTTTTTTTCGCTTTAATTATCTTCGTTTCTAATAATTTCTTTTTTTGGGATACTATAAATTTGGTTTCAGCTCCCGCTCATTTTTTTTATAAATCTAATTTTACTTCTCTTATTCTTCCAGCAGAAATTGACACAGGTCATATTCCTACATTAGGGTATTACATAGCATTTGTTTGGAAAGTTTTTGGGAAAAATTTGGTTGTATCTCATTTAGCAATGTTACCTTTTGTTTTAGGAATTGTTTTTCAGGTTTTTTTGCTTGTTAAACATTTTGTTTCTTCTCCTAATTTCGTTGTTTGGGCAATGATGCTCATCTTGTCTGATGCAACTTTATTAAGCCAAATGGTTCTTGTTTCCCCAGATATTGTGTTGCTTTTTTTCTTTTTATTAGGATTAAATGCCATTATTTCGCAAAAAAGAAATTTCCTATTAGTGGCACTTTTTGGTTTGTTTTTAATTAGTATGCGAGGAATTGTTGTTGCATTCGCACTCTTTTTAATCGATATTGTATTAACATATAAAAAAACAAACTTCATTCTTACATCAATTAAAATAGCAAAAACATATATGCTTCCTTTTTTGCTTTTTGTAGCATTTCATACTTATCATTATATAAAAACAGGTTGGTTTTGGACATACCCAGACTCGGCTTGGGAAATAGGTAGAGCAAAAAACAACTTTGGCGGACTATTTTATAATGCAGGAATTTTTGTGTGGAGATTAGTAGATTTTGGAAGAGCTTTTATTGTAATTAGCTTAGCGATTTTACTGCTTAAATTTAGAAAACAGCTTTTTGAAAATAAAAAAACAAAGAGCTTACTTTTCATTTTTTGTATCGTTGGAATAGTACTTTCCATTCCTTTTCTTTATTATAAAACCCTCACAGGTCATCGGTATGTGTTACCTTTTATTTTAATAATTTCCTTAATTACTGCTTATCTTATTTCTCATTTGCCTTATTCAGATAAGCTGAAAAAAATTGTATTTGTTGTTTTGATTGTTGGTAGTTTATCAGGAAATTTTTGGGTTTATCCAGATAAGGTAGCACAAGGTTGGGATTCAACATTAGGACATATTCCTTATTATTCGTTACAGCAAAAAATGAATAGTTATTTAGATGAAAATCAAATTACTTTTAGTGAAGTAGGTACTGCTTTTCCAATGTTAGGAAAACATTCGGTTATCTTTGTTACTAATGATACTCGTTCATTCAAACCAAAAGAAGTAGGAAAAGATACTTACATTCTTTATTCTAATGTAAATAATGATTTTAGTGATACCGAATTAAATAGGCTTAGTAATCATTATATTATCGAAAAAAAAATCACTTCCCCCACCATTTTTATTTGCTTGTTTAAGCTAAAAAAGTAAACTCAAATTTATTAAGAATTAGTTTGTTGAAAAAACAACTAAATTAATTGTATCCAAAAGAGGAAAGGATACGTATAATGTATAAAAACAATATTATGTATGCATAAAGTTGTAGTAACCAAAATATATTATTATGAATACTACGCACCTAAATATCCTATTAACCACAATACAACACTCAGTTTTAAAAGTGGTTTTTTCACTAATGATTCTAGTTATTAGTTTTAGTGATTCATACGCCCAAACAGGCTGTGATCCTAGTGTACCGAGCTTGAATGTTGATTTAAGTAATAACCCTAATGGAGTATGGATTAGTCCTGATACATTACGAAGTGGTTTGTGCTGTGGGTCAGTAAGTCCAGATAGATGTATTGAGTTTAATGTGTTGCTTCACCCTAATTCAGTAGGGATTATCTTTACAATTTTTTCTGGAGCTGTTCCTCCAGGTGCTTTGTATTACCAATTAAATTGTGGAACTCCAACACCAGTAGGAAATGTTCTTTGTTTAAATGGCCCCGGACCTCATTTAATTACTTTTTGCAAACCTGGTAATAACAACAATCAATATCAAATTTTATCTGTTTCAGATCCAGAAATAGGTCCTAATGTAACTGTTAATGATGGTTGTTCGGCTCTTTTAACTACAAGTGGTTTTGATACTACTTCTATTACTTGGAACTCTGTTTTTCCTGGTAATTTTGGTGCTTTTAATGGTAATCTATCTTGTACTACAGGTTGTGCAACATCTACATTTACTTCTCAGTCAGGATTACCGCCTTATATTGATTATCAAATTTGTGGATTACCTATTGGTGGCTGTACTACCACTCCATTTTGTGATACACTTAGAGTATATTATAACCCAACATTAGGAGTAACCTTTTTTCCTTTGAATCCAACCATCTGTTTTGGAGATACAAGTGTAACTATAAGTGCAATAGGAACAGGAGGTTCTCCTCCATATTCTTATCTGTGGAGTACTGGAGCTACTACTCAAACAATAAATGTTCCAGCAGGAACTTATACAGTAACTCTTTCAGACACATCTAATTGCCCTCCAGTACAAAATACCATTATTGTTACAGAATTCACAAATGTAATTACTGCATTTGCAGGAAACGATACTACAATTTGTAAGGATTTTTTACCCATTTCGTTGACAGGACAAGTTACAGGTGTTACTACAGGAACATGGTCAGGTGGAAATGGAACTTTCAGCCCTCATGTAGATTCGTTAAATATCACGTATAATCCATCGCCCTCAGAATTAGCTCAAGGGTACGCTTATCTTATTTTAACTACTACAAATAACGGTACTTGCCCATTAGATCAAGATACCATACGTATTGATTTTGTTGATTTTATTTCTACAGTTTTAATAACAACTACAAATGTATCCTGTGCTGGAGCAAATGATGGAGAAGCTTATGTTGATATTTTAGGAGGAACGCAAGGTCCTTATAGTATTTTATTTCAACTAAATCCTCCTTCATCTTTAAATCCTATAACTGGGTTAGCTCCAGGAAATTATAGTGTCTTAGTAACAAATGTTTATGGTTGTGATACCTTATATAGCTTTACTATAACTGAACCATTGCCATTAGTACCTCAAATTGATACTATTTATAATGTGAGTTGCAATGGTTTTAATGATGGATATGCATCTATTAGTGTTTCGGGAGGAACTCCTCCATATACATTCAATTGGAATACAACTCCTAATTCTTTTACAAATACAAATACTAATTTAACAGCAGGTACATATACCGTTGATATTATTGATTATAATGGGTGTTTCACAACAATTCCTGTAACTATTACTGAACCGCCACTTCTAATTTCTACTATTTCTACTATTACTAACGCTTCTTGTTTTGGTTTTAATGATGGAACGGCAACAGCACTTGTAAATGGAGGTACACCTCCTTATTCTTATTCTTGGAATACAACCCCAACACAAACTACAGCTTCAGCAACTAATTTAAGTTCAGGAAACTATATAATTACTACTACGGATGCGAATGGGTGCGTAACATCAAATGTGGTTGAAATTACTCAGCCTCAACCTATAACAGCAACTATGTCTTCTACTAATGTCTCGTGTTTTGGCTTTTCTGATGGAACAGCTACTATAAATGTTGTTGGAGGCACACAGCCTTATTCCTATATCTGGAATACAACACCTCCTCAAACCAGTAACTCAGCAAATGGTTTAATAGCAGGATTATATACTGTAATTATTCAAGATGTAAATAATTGCAGTTATACAGATTCTATTTTAATAACAGAACCAACCCCACTAACACCTCTTTTAATTAATTCCTCAAATGTGAGCTGCTATGGGTTGTCTGATGGAGAAGTTAATGTTAGTGTTAGTGGTGGAACGCCTTCTTATTCTTATACTTGGAATACAATTCCTGCACAAAATACAACGCATGCATCAGGATTGGCTGCCGGAAACTATACTTTTGAAACTACCGATGCAAATGGATGTGTTGCTTCGATTAATGTTAACATAAACCAACCAGATTCGCTAATCTTAAATTTTAGCCCAAATCATGTTTCTTGTAATGGAGGAAATGATGGATCTATTCTTGCAAATGTTTCAGGAGGAACAGCTATTTATACCTACAACTGGACTCCAGCTTCTGGAAACAATAATCAAATAAATATGTTAATAGCAGGAACTTATTACCTTTCTGTACAAGATATCAATGGTTGTATTGTGGCTGACTCTATTTCGATTGTGGAGCCTCTTCCTGTAATAGTAAATACCATAGATAATGATACAATTTGTCCTTCAGGCACAGCAACTATTTCTGCAAATGCTACAGGCGGAAATGGAGGCTATTCTTATGTCTGGAATCAAGGATTAGGAATTGGTCAATCTCATAATGTTAGCCCATCCAATACCCAAACCTATGTAGTTATTGCTTATGATGCTCTTGGGTGTCCTTCAAACCCAGATACAATTTCTGTATTTGTTCGTCTTTTATTGCAAGATAGCCTTGTAATAACTTCAGGAGGAGATGTTTGTGTTGGAGGTATAGTTACTTTTTATGGAAATCATAACAACAGTAATAATTTTAACTATAATTACTCATGGAACAATGGATTTACTGGCTTAGGACCTCATAATATGGTCTTAAATGACACAACTACTTTTGTATTGACAATTACAGATGTAATTTGTAATATATCTATTTCTGATTCCGTAACCATTAATGCAAATCCTTATCCTATCATTAATCTTCCAGCTTCTTTTGGACAAGGGTGCCCTCCGCTAACTGTTAACTTTTTCAATAATGCCAATAATCCTGCTAATACAACTTATGGTTGGAGTTTTGGTGATGGAACACATTCAAATCTTGAACAACCTATTTATACATTTATAAACTCAGGAACATACAACATCAATTTAACAGCAATTTCTGCTATGGGATGTATGGTAAATACAACAATAAGTAGTACTGTAACTGTTTACCCTGTTCCTGACGCAATGTTTAGTTACGCTCCAATTGAAATTTCAATATTAAATCCAACAGTAGAATTTACAAATGAAAGTGTTGGAGCATCTACTTATAACTGGAGTTTTGGAGATGGCAATACCTCATTATTACTTCATCCAATAAATGAATATAAAGACACAGGGAATTATGTGGTTCGTTTAATAGCATCAAATAATTTTAACTGTATTGACACTCATACTGTAATCTTAAGAATAAATCCTTTTTTTACTGTCTATATTCCAAATGCTTTCACTCCTGATGGTGATGGAAAAAATGATATGTTTTTTCCAAAAGGAGTTGGAATTAGTGAGAATGACTTTACGTTATTGATTTTTGATAGATGGGGAGAAATTATTTTCGAATCGCATGATATTGAGAAAGGGTGGGATGGAACTTATAAAGGAGAATTAGTGAAAAATGATGTATATGTGTATAAGCTTTTCGTAAAAGACATTGTTCATCTTAAACGACATGAATTTATTGGAAAAGTAACCCTAATTAGGTGATGAAAGTAAATGAATAATTCTCTCCCTCAAAGAAGTACTCTTTCCGTAATTACAGAAAGGGTATTTTTTTTTCTAACCTCACAATAAAAGCTAACAGTTCACTGTTTACAAATTACATCTAATTGCTTCCTCAAAACGTATAATCAACCGTATTTTAGCACTATAAAAATCTATAATTATGATAAAATCTTTGTTATTACAAATTAATGTTGCTGCTGACACTACATCAACTGTAGTGCAAGAAATAGTTCCGCAAGAAAAAACACTTTCTATTTGGGAATTGGTAAGTTCAGGCGGAATTGGTGGTGGAATTATTATGCTAACCCTACTGATATTATCAATTTTGGCTGTCTATATAATTGTTGAACGTTTTTTTGCAATAAGAACTGCAAGTAAAGAAGATGTCAATTTTATGAATCAAATTAAAGATTTTATTCTTGACGGAAAAATTGATGCCGCTAAATCGCTTTGTAAATCTAATACTTCTCCAGTAGCTAAAATGATAGAAAAAGGAATTTCCAGAATCGGAAAACCACTAAGCGACATTGGAACAGCTGTTGAAAACACAGGTAAATTAGAACTAAATAAATTAGAAAAAAACTTATCTACCTTAGCAACTATCTCTGGTGCTGCACCAATGATAGGGTTCTTGGGAACAGTTATCGGGATGATTATGGTTTTTCATAAAATGTCAACAGGTGGTGGAGGTGTTGATTTAAATACCCTTTCTGAGGGAATTTTTACAGCAATGACCACTACCGTAGCCGGACTTATAGTTGGTATTGTTGCTTATATTGGGTATAATACCTTGGTAGCAAAAGTTGAAAAAATTGTGTTTATAATGGAAGCAAGAACAACTGAGTTTTTAGATATTTTACATGAACCGGCTAATTAATAGCCTCCCCAACCCCTCCGAAGGAGGAGCTTTTCTAACGCACATGGCAATAAAAAAGATAAAAATGAAAAAAGACTATTAAAATTAACTGTTACCCAACTTTCCTCGCCTAAGGTGGGGATTAAGAGGGCTAACCTCAAACTTCAAACCTGTAACCTTTTAACTGATATGGCTATACGTTCAAAAAATAAAGTAAGCACCAATTTCAATATGTCGAGTATGACAGATATTGTGTTTTTGTTGTTGGTGTTTTTCATCATTGCATCCACATTAATAAGTCCTAACGCATTGGATGTGATTTTGCCTAAAGCAAGTCATTCAGCACCTCATCCTCAAACAGTTAATGTGAGTATTACAGAAGATTTAAGATATTACGTAAATAAAGATGAAGTAGCTGTTGAAGAGTTAGAAACCTTATTATTATCGCATACGGCTAATGAAGAAAATCCGGGCATTATATTGCGAGCAGAAAAAAGCGTTCCGATAGAAAATGTAGTAGTAATTATGGACATTGCGAATAGAAATAAATTGAAATTAGTGTTGGCAACATCGCCAAAATAAATTAGTTTTTGCAAGAAAACACCAAATACTGCGTTATGTTTGTTTTTAATTGCAGTCATTTACGAAAGTAAACTCAGACAATTAAAAACTTCACAAGCCTTGTCTTTGACGTTTTCTTATCAAAAACTTAAAAAAAGGCGGTTTTTTACTGTCATAAATTATGAAATAGTAAAAATTAATGCATCAAGCAATATAAATGGAACTCATACAAGAAAAAAATAGTAGAAATGGAGTAATTGGAACCATCTTGTTTCATTTACTGTTACTGTTTATTTTTGTTAAATTTGGAATGACTTACCAAGACCCACCTGAGGAAAATGCAGGAGGAATGGTTATTAATTTTGGCACTACTGATGAAGGTATGGGTGATGTTCAACCTTCTTCAACAGAAAATACTACTAGCTCTGAAAATGCTACTCAAAGTGAAACCACCACACCAAGTTCGGCTCAAGAAAATGCACTAACAACTACGGAAGAATCTGTAGAAATGAATGCTTCGCAAAACCCTACCACCACTACCAATCAAAATACTACTCAGCAACAAACCGAACCAACAGTAGATGAAAATTTAGCTAATGCCTTAAATGCGTTAAATAATACCAACAACAATTCTTCGAGTGATGGGAATAGTAATACTTCTGGAGATCAAGGAGACCCAAATGGAGACCCCAACAGTAGTAATTATACTGGCGGAGGCACCGGTAATGGGGTGGATTTTACTTTGGCAGGAAGGTCGATGGTGAAAGTGAAAAAACCCAATAATCCAACACAAGAAGATGGAAAAGTAGTAGTAGAAATTGTGGTGGATAAAAACGGAAAAGTAATTAGAGCTACACCTGGAGCAAGAGGCTCTAGCACTACTAATCCAACCTTATATAAAATTTCTAAAGAAGCAGCTTTAGAAGCTCGTTTCAATGTAAAAGCAGATGCTCCAGCAGAGCAAAAAGGCACCATGACTTTTGTTTACATTCTTAATTAATGAACTACCCCGAAACTCTCGATTATCTTTTTGGTCAGCTGCCGATGTACCAACGTGTTGGAAATTCAGCATACAAAGCTAATTTAGATAATACTTATCGCTTGAGTGAAATTTTAAATCATCCTGAAAAACAATTCAAGTCGGTTCATGTTGCTGGAACAAATGGCAAAGGTTCTACTTCGCATATTTTGGCAGCTGTTTTACAAGAAGCCGGTTACAACGTAGGACTTTACACTTCTCCACATTTAAAAGATTTTAGAGAACGTATAAAAATTAACGGAGAACTAATTTCGGAAAATGAAGTGATTGACTTTGTTGAGGAATACAAAAATAAATTTGAAAAAATACAGCTTTCGTTTTTTGAATGGACGGTGGGTTTAGCGTTTCATTATTTTGCTAACCAAAAAGTGGATATTGCCATTGTTGAAACTGGGTTGGGTGGCAGACTCGATTCTACCAATATTATTGCTCCAGAAGTGGTGGTAATAACCAATATTAGCATGGATCATACGCAGTTTTTGGGCGATACCTTAGATAAAATTGCAGCTGAAAAAGCAGGGATAATTAAATCAACTATTCCTGTAGTTATTGGTGAAACGCAACCTGAAATAAAACACGTTTTTATTGAAAAAGCCAACCAATTGAACGCTCCCATACAGTTTGCAGATGAATTTCCAATACAAGAATATGAAAGTGATTTAAAAGGCATTTATCAGCAACAAAATAAAAAAACAGTAGTGGCAACCATCAAAATACTACAACAATTAGGTTGGAAAATTGAGGCAAAACATATTGAAAATGGCTTATTAAATGTGGTTAAAAATACGGGGTTAATGGGAAGGTGGCAAGTATTAAATACCCAACCACTAACGGTTTGCGATACGGGACACAATGAAGCAGGTATAAAGCTAATATTAGCTCAATTAGCTGAGCAAGATTATGAAAAACTGCATATTGTGTTGGGAGTGGTAAATGATAAAGACATTACCAATATTTTAGCATTATTACCTAAAAATGCGATTTATTATTTTTGTCAGGCTAAGATCCCAAGAGCGTTAGATGTACACACTTTAGCAGAAAAAGCAACAGCAGTTGGTTTGTCAGGTAAAGCATTTCCATCTGTAGAAGCAGCTTACCAGGCAGCTCAACAAAATGCTACTACCAAGGATCTGATTTTTATCGGAGGAAGTACCTTTGTGGTGGCTGAGGTGGTTTAGTTTCTTTGCTACAACACTATTTTTTCAATAACTTGATGATTATCTGAACTTATTTCAAACCCAAATAGATTTTTTGGCACTACAGGATTAAGAGTGAACATTTTTTATATTAATAGCGTAAAATAATATAATGTGGCTAAAGCCCTTTTGTGATTTGTTTTTATCAAAGAAAAAGAACTTCACTCTAAATCCTGTAAAGTATTTTTATTTGGCATCGTAATCCATTCCATCCTCTAAAATTCTTAGTCGAGAATTATTAAATTTCTCATTAAAAATACTTTTTTCTTCCTTAAAATAAGCACATTGAATTCCATTTAAATCCATTATGGCATGAAACAAATCATCGGTTACATATGGTTGATTAATGTTTATTTTTATAGTTTCTGTTTTAGTAGCATTGTTGTGCATATAACTTGGTGAGAGCCAAACTAAAAATGGGATTTCCACATTTACTTGTGGCATCTCGTTGGCATAATCATGTCCTGCCCTGTCGTTTATATCATATACATTTTCGCCATGATCTGACAAATAAATTGCTGAAGATATAGTGTTATTATGTAATGTGGTGTTTGATTTTAAGATGTTAAACAAGCTATCAACAATAAAATCGTTGTACAACATGGAGTTGTCATATTCAGCGATGGTTTCTTCTTTTGAATTTTTTCCTTCAAAAACATTAAAATCTGATGGGTATCTTTTTGAATAAGAAGAATGGTTACCCATTAAATGAATAATAATAAATTTTTTATCAACATTTTCGTTTAATACAGTTTTAAAGGGATTAAAAAGTTTTGAGTCGTAAGACGAATTGTAGGTTGCTTCAAACGATGAATTACTAGAGATATTTACAAATTTTGAATAATCAGATTTTTTGGCTAAAATAGTAATTAAATTGTCCCAAATTCCAATAGGTGATTGATTAGAAATCCAATACGTTTTAAATCCTGCCGAATGAAATACATCTATCAAATCAATACTTTTATCAAAGTCTATTCTGTTTTCTAAATCAGCGTTCGATATAATTGTCAATACCGAATTTAATGTTGTACTATATGGTGATACCACATCGGTATATTTAAAAATATCTTTTCTTTTACTTAGTTTTGGATTAGTTATTCTTTTTGAGCCGTAAATTGACATGTGTCTTCTGCTACAAGATTCTCCGATTATGAGTACAAAGGTTTGTTGGTTGGATGTGCCGTTGGAATTAATCTCAATTTTTTTTGGCAATCTTTCTTGCATCGCTTCTTTGTAAAGAATCATCCTTTCGAAAAAAGAGTATGTTACATTTGCAATTTGAGGCACTCCTTTTCTTGCAAATCGACCATTAATAACATTTTCTGAAATAAATATAATCGCTACTAATGCCAAGAAGATAATAGCATACGATTTTTTTTTGGAGTTACTAACAGTCGGTGGGTTTTTATAAGTAAGAATGAATAAAATTAAATACGGAATCAATATTAGTAACCAAAATGAAAATTTTAAATCCATAAACTAAATTGCTTCATTATAGTTTGTGTTCGCAAGAACCATAAAACTGGTTATAGTTACTGGTCCTTTTAATATTACCCAATGCGAAATTTCAATGATGCCAATTAGGAAATATACAATGGCACCTAGTCTGTAAATTATTTTTTTATGAAAAATATTATAGGAAATGGTAAACGCTAAAACCCAAATCAGATTTATAACAATATATCTACTATCAAATAAATCATAATCAATAATTACTCCAATAAAAATTGGAGTAAGAACTAAAAATACAAGTTCTAAGAGGGATATAACTCTCTAACTATTTTTCTGCTTTCGTTAAACCTTTGCACGTAATTAATAATTTGTTACTTCCTAAACACTTTTTTTAAAAGAAATCCTCAATCTTGATTTTTAAATTTCACCATGGTTAAAATAGTTGCTAACGCTACGGTTTCATCAGTTTCATCATACACATCAACCAAAAACTTAACAATTCCTTTTTTGATGTCGGTTTCGTCTTTTTTCTCTTGTGCAATTTTTTGTTTGGCTGTAAACCGAACACCAATGGTCATTCCTGGATAAACAGGTTTCACAAACCTACATTCATCTAGTCCATAATTTAACAAAACAGGTCCTTTTTTGCCATCAACAAACAAACCTGCCGCTTTTGAAAGCACCCAATAACCATGAGCTACATTGCGTTCAAAGATGGTTCCTTCTAACGAAGTAGCATCAACATGCGCATAAAAATGATCACCACTCACATTGGCAAAATTTACAATATCGGCATCAGTAACCGTATGTTTTCTAGTTATTACGGTTTCACCAATTTGTATTTCTTCAAAATGCTTTTGAAAAACATGCTTATCAAATTCGGTTTGTTCAGCACCATATTGATATTGGTTAGTAACTTTGGTAATCATGGTTGGAGAACCTTGTAAGGCTGTGCGTTGCATATAATGCAAAATGCCTCTTTTTCCGCCCATTTCTTCTCCGCCACCAGCTCTTCCTGGTCCTCCGTGCGTTAGCAAAGGCATTGGTGAACCATGTCCAGTGCTTTCTTTGGCACAAGCTGCGTTTAAAATTAAAATTCGTCCGTGCATACAAGCGGCTCCCAACACAAATTGCTTGGCTATTTTATCATCATTGGTAACAATGGAACAAACCAAAGAGCCTTTGCCCATGTTGGCTAATTCTATGGCTTCTTCTATCGTTTTATAAGGAATTATGGTAGAAACTGGTCCGAAAGCTTCAATGTTGTGGCAATCGATATTTTTAAAGGGATTTTCGTTTAAAAACAAAATGGGCGACATAAAAGCCCCTTTGGTTTTATCCGCTCCAACAACTTCATAATTATCTAAATTTCCAAAAACTATTTTTTGTGTTTTGGATAGTTGTTCTACTTTTTCTCTTACTTCTTTTACTTGCTCCATTCCTGCTAACGAACCCATTCTAACACCTTCAACAGCTGGGTCGCCAATGGTGGTTTGTGCTAAACGCTTTCCTAATGCAATTTGAACATCTTCAACCAAGTTGTAAGGAACAATAATTCTACGAACTGCGGTACATTTTTGACCAGCTTTCACAGTCATTTCTCGCTGCACTTCTTTAATAAATAAGTCAAATTCTTCTGTTCCTGGTACAGCATCTTCGCCTAAAATACTAGCATTTAAAGAGTCAGCTTCCATATTAAAAGGAACAGCTTCTTCCAACAATCTTGGGTGAGCTTTTAGCATTTTTCCAGTAGATGCTGAACCTGTGAACGTAATTACATCTTGACTGGTAGCGTGTTCTAAAATGCCGTTGGCAGAACCACAAATGAGTTGCAATGCTCCTTCGGGCAATATGTTGGATGCAATAATATCTTTAACCATGGCTTCGGTTAAAAATGAAGTTATTGTTGCGGGTTTAACAATAGCAGGAACGCCCGCCATAAAGTTTACAGCAATTTTTTCTAACATTCCCCAAATAGGAAAGTTAAACGCATTGATATGAATGGCAACACCTTGTTTAGGAACCATTATGTGATGCCCAATAAAAGTTCCGCCTTTTGAAAGTGGAGCGGTTTCTCCATCAATATAAAAAGGTTCATCAGGAAATTGTCTTCTTAAACTTGCATTGGCAAACAAATTTCCTATGCCACCTTCAATATCTATCCAACTGTCTATTTTTGTAGCTCCTGTTTTTGCACTTACGGCATAATACTTCGCCTTCAATTCAATTAAATGCATTGCTAAGGCTTTCAACATCAATCCTCTTTCCTGAAAAGTCATTTTTCTAAGAGCTGGTCCGCCCACTTTTCTGGCGTAGTCCATCATGGCAGTAAAATCTAATCCTTCGCTTGAGGCAGTTGCAATTTGTTCGCCAGTTATAGCGTTGAATAATGGTTTTTCTTTACTTGTTCCTGCTGTCCATTTGCCTTGAGCATAGTTTTGTAGTTTCATAGTTGAAATTTTTAATTGGTCAGTAAAATTAAGAATTTGTAACCTAAAGTAAAACTGTAAAAGTTTTAAAAAAACGACAAAGCCAAACAAAGAGTGTTTTTCAACAAAGCTTATTTATAGGTAATTTTATTTATAAAGTAAACTTCTCGTTTTTTATGACCTATTGCTTCTTCCTTATTTTTAATAAGTTGTCTGCCGTGAGCCAAAAAGTATTTACCATACCAAAATTCTAAATTTGAATAAGAATATTTAACTTTATCTTTCTCAGAACCAGTTTCTATAAAAGAATAAACTTTTTCTGCCGAAACTTCTCCATTTGAAAAAAAAGTCATTGCTTTTATTTCAGATCTTGATGAAAATAAAAGATTAAGTTTTCTATCATCTTCGATGGAACTTGTTATAAATTTTTTTCTAAAATAGGGCTTGTAGGAAGGCCACATTTCAAAAGTATTGTCCCATAATTTTTCTCCTTGTTGGTTAAAGCCAACTATGGTAGCATGTGTATATTGGTATCCATCAAAAACCGTCCTTGTTCGTGTTATGGGTTTTCCATTAGAATAAGTAGTATATGTTTCTGTTCTATAGGTGGGGTAAAATGCTTCTCCAATGTATAGATAAGTGCCATTAATGAGGCTAATATCATGAGAAACCATTAAATAATTAATTTCTAATTCTTTTCCTTGAGCTTCTTTTTTTTGTTTTTTGGCATTTATCTTTGCTTGTTTTTTCTCAGGCAAATAGGATAAAAATTTATCAAACTCTAAAAAGTTATAGAATTTAATGAATTTAACTTCATCATTTACGGTTTTACAAAGATATACACCTTGAGATGAGGTGCTGCTTCTTTTTGAGTAGGTTCCTGTGTAAAGATAAACTCCTTTCTCAATAAAAGATGCAGAAATGGACGATAACTTCAGGTCTTGGTTTTCTGTTAGGTTCGTTGTGCTTTTCTTTTCTCCTTCATTATTAAATCGAAGAATAAATATATCATGACTACCTTTCATATATGCATTAACAAAAACCAATACTTCTTTGGAATCGTCCATTACTTGAATATCTTCTATAACTAAATCTTTTGGATTGTATCCTGATAGTGTAATCGGAATTAAATTTTGTTTACCAGTTTTTATATTAAGACTAAACAACATCGGTGATTTTTTGATGTTTGCATCAAAATATACATAATCATCAATAACTCGGATTTCATTTATATTAACCTTTGGAGGAAAACTACCTGTTACTTTCTCTATTTTTAGCGTTTTGGCATTTATTTTAAATAAAGAATAGGTTGCTTTTTTATCAGAAAAAAATACGGAACTCCTTAGATGATGGTAGTTTGTGTTTTTATTATCTTATAGAGATATTTAATATAGTCATATACAATGCTGTTACTAGTCTGAATAGAAAAGCAATCCATAAAAAAACTTCAAAAGTAAGT
>JAHYJH010000044.1 GCA_019429185.1 Vicingaceae bacterium | reverse complement strand
TTCTAAAACTTAAACCCTTATTTTATTGGGATATTTAAGATTAATAGGATTAAATCAGTTTTTTAAAGGTCTTTTTTGACTGAATTTAACATTTTTTTAACTTATGACCTGCAACTTGGGTTAAAGCTGTTGAAACTTGAGCATTTGCTTGTGTAGTAATAATCAAACTGATTATTAAACTAACTTTTTGTGTTATTTTTTTCATAAGTTGTTGTTTTAAAGGTTTATATTAGATTTATTTTAATAAATGTACAGTACCTGTTTTCGTTTTTGCTGTTTTTTTTTGTTCTATTATATAAAAGTAAACACCATCAGGGCAAGGAGAGCCTTTTAAAGTTGTACCATCCCAAAACTTATTAATGTCTTCGGTCTTAAAAACCAATTGCCCCCACCTATTAAACACGCTTACCTTATCTCCTTTTTGCAATCCGTTTATTTTAAAAAAATCATTTAACCCATCATGATTGGGCGTAAAAACATTAGGTATTGATAAAGGAAGAACAATACAAGTATCACAAAGACATGAATCTGTAGAAACGCATACATCATCTACATAATAATAAGATCTGGAGTTTCCAACAGAACTAGGGAAGTTTAAAGTATCTGTAAGGCTATTATTAAAAAAATTTCCTATAATTATAAAAGTATATGCGGAATCAGCTACAAAAGAACTGGATATTTCTATCCAGTTAATAGTGTCTGATATAATTTTGGTTTCCTTAATGTGTGCAAAATTAGGATGAGGTAAAACCATAAATGGGTCATAATAGGAATAAGTAGTAAACATGGCTCCTATATTATTATGAGCTATATTAATACTAGAAACAGCATATCCTGAAGATACATAAAACGATACATAATATTTTTTGCCAATCACTAGAGGAGAGGTTAACGCTACTCCAAAAAACTCACGACCATTTAGAATATTTTTATCGTACCCAATAAATCCAGCATAAGCCTCTCCTGTTCTAGGTATTTGAAAACCAGTTGAATAATTATAAGAGTTTAAACGACAATAGTGAAAGTAGTCTGGTGAGCCTTTGAAACTCATCCAATTGTTACAATCAGTATCTAAAAAAATACATCCGGTATGTTCTTCAAAACTCGGGTTGGGAACAAGGTTTGTTTGGCTATATATTGTTGTAATACTCAACATAGAGATTATAATATGGACTATTTTTTTCATAAAAAAGTTTTGTATAAAAATACAAAAGATTTAATTGAAAAATACAATAGTAGGATTAAAATCCTATAAAAACAAATTTTTATTGTTAAACTTTTGTGGGATGAAGTATCCTTGTAAAAAAGATTTACAAATAATTGTTGGCAATAATGTGAAAAAATATAGGAAGTTAAAAGGATTTTCACAAGCTAATTTATGCTATGAAATAGACTTAGATATAAGTACTTTAAGTCGATTAGAAAGAGGAAAATTAAATGTTACTTTAAACACTTTGTATAAAATAGGACTCTTTTTAGAAATTCCAATTAAAGATTTTTTTGATTTTGAGATAGATTAAAATAGTTATACTACCTCTTCAAACCGATAGCTGTAGCGTTTTTTGTAGTGCATTACCTAACCAATGTAATGTTGTAATAGCTGAATAACAGAAATATTGTGGCTATTCTTTCTTTTTGTTCGTTTCAAGTAGCCAATTAAACACATTAATATGTTTTATTCCACTTCTGTTTTGAGTAAATGAATCTGTAGTGAGTAAATACTTCGGATAATTGTCGTTGATTTTTTCTAAAGCACTAAATTCACGTTCTATGGTACTTTCGTCTGACATTTGCCAAGCAACCTGATAATATTCAATGTCACCTGTTGGGTTTTTACAAACAAAGTCCACCTCGTTGTTTCGTGCTGTACCTGTCCAAATTTTGTTGCCTCTGCGAAGCAATTCAAGGTAAACAATATTTTCTAAAATATGCCCTCTGTCTGTAGTACGCTCTTTACCTGCCAAAATGTTAAGCAAACCTACATCAACTATATAGTATTTTTCTTGGGTTGCCAACTGTTTTTTACCTTTTAAATCGAAGCGATTTACTTTGTAAAACACAAAACTCGCTACCAAATACTCCAAATATCTTTCAACGGTGGTATTGTGTGTGTTTGATCCATTTTGTTTCAATATTTTTGCTATATTATTAGGCGAAAGAGGGTTGCCTATGTTGGTTGCAACAAATTTTGTGATATTGCCAAATGTTCGTTTGTCGTTTATTTGATAGCGTTGTGTGATGTCTTTTTCTATAATAGTAGTGTAAATGGCTTCTAAGTATTCGTATATTTTATCAAAACCGCCCTTACGTAATTCAACACCTTTAGGCAATGATGTTTCGTTTACATAATCAAAAAATAGGGCTTCATAATTAAGGTATTTGTTTGATGAGTCAATATTACGAGCCGTTAAGTATTCTTTGAATGAAAAAGGTAAAATAGAAATTTCGATGTAGCGACCACTTAAAAGAGTTGCTAATTCGCCTGACAATAACAAAGCATTTGAACCTGTGATATAAACATCTATATTAGGTTTTACAAACAAACCGTCCACTAAATGTTCAAACTTGTTTACATTTTGCACCTCGTCTAAAAATACATAGCAAGGCTTTGATAAATCTAGTTGCCCAATGATGTGTGCATACAAAGCATCTAAGTCGTCAAGATATTTACGTAGTTCGAAATTCTCAAAGTTTAAAAACACTATTTGCTTGGATTGCACTCCCATTTGCAATAGTATTTGACGATATAGTTCTAACAAGGTACTTTTACCACTCCTACGTAAACCACTTACCACTTTTATAAGATCTTTATCTTTGTAAGCCATTAATTTGCTGATATATTCTTTGCGATTAGTGTAATTTTCCATAGCACAAAGATATTGATTAAATCATTAAAACTTGTCTTTTATGCAAATTTTAATGATTTAACCCGAATTATTCATACATATTTCGAGACCTCAAACACTACAATAACCCATTTTTTTGGTTATTGAAAATGTTCAAAAGTGGTGTTATTGTAGGTCGTCAGAAAAATTCGTGAACCGAGTTTATTAGCTCAACGAAGTTAATATTTCGGGTTATGTAAAGAAATATAGTTAGTGTCTGTCCATAAAGTCGAACATTCTGAACCAAACTCTAGTTAGTGAACATTAGTTAAATAGAAGAACCGAATTTAAAGTAACCAAAATAAGAGAATAAAATAGTAAATAGTTAGGTTGAAAAAGCCTGTAACGATAGTCGTTACAGGCTTTTTTTATGATTACTCCATGCGTCATTCCCACGCAGGTGGGAATCTCTTTTATTTATTGTAAAGTGGTGTAAATTGAGGCAGGAGGGAGGTAGTAGCAAGGGAGATTCCTGATAATTTTTTCGTGCCTCAAAAATTTCAGGAATGACGCTGAAAGCTGTTTTGTACAATTTGGTTTGTTAAGTGATTTAACTACTTCACAAGTTAACAAAAAAATCTGCTTTCGTTTTACTTCTCGGCTTCCTTCATTTTGAACTATTAAGAATTCCTTAACAGTTCGATTTTCTTCCAATTCCTTCTTTTTGAACTTGTAAGAAATCCTTACAAGTTGCTTCTTCCTTTAGTTCGCTTGCAGCTTGACATTTTAATTTCTCTTTTTGTCTTTCACGAAAATAGAGAAATTTAATGGCATAGCGAAAAAAAATATTGACTTTTACGCTGTGTCATTAAGATTTTTACTCCCGATAATTATCGGTAAAAATCTAAAATGATAAGTTACTTTTTAGTGCTTATTTGGCAAGATGTGGAGTTATGATTTTAAAATACTTAATTTATCTACTAAATCATTCCAAAATTCATTATGAACTTCAATGTAAGGAGAATTTAAATAAATAGTTAAATGATTAATGTTGAAATAATCATTATTATCAGCACAACCTATTCCTATTTGATTAGAATTATTTGTACAATTATCATTAGTTTTTGGGAAACTAAATATATAATAAAGGCTTGTATCTTCCCTTTTTTTTTGATTATTATATTTTAAAATTAATTCAGGTAGGACAAATCTAAATAATAGTAATTCTATCTCTTTAAAATAACAAAATTTTAAATAACTTAGTTTACAATTAAAGTCGTTTAAATTATGTTTTTTCGAATAAAGTGTTTGAATATTTTGATTTAAGTTTACTTTAATCAAAAAATCATTTACTCCAAAATCTAATTGCCAAAAATCTTGTTTACAATTGAGTAACAAATCGAAATCCTTCATATATTTCTTTTTCTTTGCTTTATTGAGATAAATATTTTTAGCCATTTTTAAGGTTTCGTTATACTAGCTATTTTTGATAATTAAACAAGTTTTGTCAATAATATTTTATGAGGATAATGTTATTTTTATTTCTTCTATATCTCTTGGTTCAAGTTGAAACCATTCACCTCTTAATCTTTTATCAGCAAAAGTAGAGTGTAATGCCTTTTCAATGCTAGAGGCAATATTTCTACTAACAAATTTTTTTGAAGCAATAAGTTCTATTGATGGTTTTTCGCTTTGTAATGTTTTTTCTCGCCACTCTGGACTATTTGATATTCCAATTTTGTGAAAATTATTTACTGTATCTATCATTAAGTAAACATAACATTCCTCAGATTTAAAGTCCGGATTATCTATAAATGCATTTTCACGTTCTAGTAATGGCTCATAATTTGGAACTATATTTCGAACTAATTCACGATATTCTTTTGTAAATTTTCTTGTTACGATTGCTAGGTTG
Organism: Vicingaceae bacterium; assembly: GCA_019429185.1. Lineage (GTDB taxonomy): Bacteria > Bacteroidota > Bacteroidia > Flavobacteriales_E > Vicingaceae > BRH-c54. Next base: position 20,044 of record JAHYJH010000044.1, on the reverse strand, counting down.
TTGTGTGATAAATATATTTTGTAGCCTTCATTTCCACCAATAATTTCACGATTTTGTTTATTAAGAGTAATCTTCCATTTTAAAAATTCTTGAGTTTCAAAAATGTTTAATTCACTTTCAGTAATAAGGACTTTGTTTTCGAATAATTTATCTATGTGTGGATGAGATGATTTATAAGAGCTGTTATTAATCTTGAAATCAATTATTTTATTGTCATTGAATAAAAAGGAAACAACATCGTCTTTTGATAACATCAATTCTTTGGAATAAAATTGAAAAACTATAAAATCTTTTTCTTCAATATTATTTAGTGAAAAAGTGAAATCAATCTTATTGTCAATTGACTTTGTAGTTATTCCTTCTGAATAACCATTGTTATTTCCTACTTGTTTCCATTTTATGATTTTCTTATTTGTGAAATCATCATTTATTATGTTAGGTGTATTTACAAACTTTCTTTCTATTCTATTTATATCATTTTCGTGAATTATATAAATAAGTTCATTTTGGTCAAGGTCGTTTCTATCATTTACTTCGTGCCCTGTATCGGGGTATGTTCTTGCTTTGTCTAAATAACCATCTTTTTCTGCATAGTGGTTAAGAGTTTCGTTGTTTCCGTAGGATGTCGAGTACTTTAAAGTGAGAATTAATTCATTCTGACTTACTTTGTCTCCATCTTCTTTATACCATTCTTTTATCTTTAGAGGATGATGTGCATAATTTTCTGAAATGTTGTATTTGAATTTATCGAAATAGAAGCTATAGCTTTCTTTTGAAGGAATATTTTCAGATTCGTATTTTCCTTTTGGATGCAGAATACAAATAATATCATTGTCAAGTATTAGTTCCTCCTTCTTTTTTAGCAATTGAATAACACCACTTTTTTCTGCTTTTATGGGTTGCGATCTAAAAGCCAAGCCTATCCCAATACGCTCACCAATTCGTAAAGTATATAATGGTTGTCCTTCTTCGATCCAATCCCCATCACTTCTCAGCCATTTGTCTAAATATATTTTTTCAGTTCTTTTATCTTTTGGTAAAGCTTTATAATCAAAATAAATATTTAAAGAATTGGATTTCTCTTGTTGTGGAACTGAATCAGATACAATCTTATTATTTTTCTTTTTAAAAAAATTAAGCATAAATTAGGTTTTGTGTTGCAGCTAGCACCTAGCTATCCGCTACTTTTTTTATTTCCCTCCAAACATACAATAAATCCTCAATAAATCAAACTACTTCTTCAAACTGGTAGTTGTAGAGTTTTTTGTAATGTCCGTTGAGTTTTAACAGTTCTTGGTGGGTACCTTCTTCCACTACTTTGCCTTTGTCTATTACTAAAATTTTATCGGCATTTTGTATGGTGGATAAACGGTGGGCAACAATAATGGATGTTGTGTTTTGGGTTAAAATTTCTGTAGCGTGTTTTATCAATGCTTCCGATTCGCTGTCGATAGACGAAGTGGCTTCATCTAAAATTAAAATTCGAGGATTGTGTACGTAGGCTCGGATAAACGAAATTAATTGCCGCTGACCAACAGAAAGCAACGCTCCCCGTTCCCTCACATTATATTGATAACCTCCTAGAAGATTAGAAATAAAATCGTGAGCACCTATTTTTTTTGCAGCTTCAATCACACGTTCTTCACTAATTTCATCACTATAAAGCGTAATGTTGTTTAAAATAGTATCTGAAAATAAAAATACATCTTGAAGTACTACTGCCATTGATTTTCGGAGGTGATTAAGTTCTATATCGTTTATATTAATATTATCAATGTAAATGTTGCCTTTGTTTATTTCATAATACCTTCCTAATAAATTTATCATGGAAGATTTTCCTGCTCCAGTAGCTCCAACCAACGCCAACGATTGTCCTTTTTTTATGGTAAAGGAGATGTCTTTTAACACCCAATCTTCTTGGTTGTAGGCAAACCACACATTTTTAAAGGTAATATCTCCATTCAAATTTTCAATGGTTTGTGTTCCTTCGTTGGCTATGTTGTAGTTTGTGTCTAGTACCTTAAAAACACGCTCAGAGCTTACTATACCCATTTGCAATGAGTTAAATCTATCAGCCAATTGCCTGATAGGACGATAGAGCATGTGAATAAAAAACGTGAAAGAAAAAATTTCACCGGGACTAGCAATTTCTAATGATATTTCTTTAAATCCATACCAAACCAACAAAGCAACAGAAAGAGCAGATAAAATTTCAACCAATGGAAAGAAAACAGAATATGCCCAAACCGTTTTTATATGTGCATCTCTGTGTTTTTTATTGATGTCGGAAAAAAGCTCACTTTCAATTTTTTCTCGATTAAAAATTTGTACAATAGACATTCCTGTAACGTGTTCTTGCACAAATGTATTAAGCAACGAAACCTGATTTCTAACATCTTGAAAGGCGTTTTTTATAACGCGTTTAAAAATGGAAGTTCCTATCATCAGTAATGGAATGGGAAGCAGTGTAATTAAGGCTAAGTCCCAGTTGATGTAGAACATACAAATGATAGCAGCAAAAATTTTAAGTAAATCACCCAGAATTACCAAAATACCATCAGAAAACATTTCGGCAATGGTTTCAATGTCAGAAACTGTTCGGGTAACCAACCTGCCAATTGGTGTTTGATCATAGTATTTTAGTTTAAAACTTAAAACGCGTTTAAAAACTTCATTTCGTATGTCTTTAATAATGTTTTGACCAATTAAATTACCATAATAGGTAAAAACATATTGCAAAAGTGTTTCAATTATGAGTGCAACAATTAACCAAATGGTTATTTCATACAAACCCAAACTGTCTTTGTTTGCAATGTTGTTATTTACTGCCTTTTGAATTAAAATTGGACGGACAACAGATATTGATGCCAATAAAATACTCAAAAAAGCTGTTGAATAAAACATTACTTTGTAGGGAGTAATGTACTTCAAAATTCTTTTCATAAGGGTATAATCAAAAGCTTTTCCGCTAACGCTTTCCATTTTAGTTATTAGTTTGAAGTTATTAGTTTGAAGTTATTAGTTAATTAATTTCACCATTCACCATTCACAACTCACAATTCACCATTCACCTTTCACCATTCACAACTCACAATTCACCATTCACCATTCACAATTCACCATTCACAACTCACCATTCACAATTCACCATTCACAACTCACCATTCACAATTAATTTTTTCCAAAAAAGGATATACAATTCTAGTTAAATATAATCCGTGAGCGGGAACAGATTGCCCAGCTTCACTTCTGTTTTTTGAGGCAATAATGTCAGGTATTACATCAACGGTTGTTTTTTTTTGTCCAACATCAAGTAAAGTACCAACAATGGCTCTTACCATGTTGCGTAAAAACCGATTGGCAGTAATGGTAAATATTAATAGGTTATTTTCAGTTTTCCAGTAGGCTTCGGTGATGTTGCAATTATTGGTAAAGGTATCTGTTTTGCTTTTACTAAAGCAAGAGAAATCTGTTTCTTGAATCAGTTGATTTGCAGCTTTATTCATCAAATCAATATCTAAATTAAAAGGGAAATAATAGGCGAATTGCGTTAGAAAAGGATTTTTTTGTGTAGAAATTTTATACTCATAAGTTCGGGATGTTGCACTAAACCGAGCGTGTATATCAATTGCTACTTCAAAAACAGATGAACAAGCAATGGAGTCGGGCAACAATGAGTTGAGTTTGAATTTTAGCTTTTCGAGATCAATTTTTTGTGTTGTTTCAAAATGGGCAAAAAGTTGTTTAGCATGCACGCCCGTATCGGTTCTTCCAGCTCCTGTAATGGCTATTTCTTCTTTTAAAACAGTTGATAAAGCTTGTTGAACGGTTGCCTGAACGCTGTTTGCATTTTTTTGAATTTGCCAACCGTGATAGGGAGTTCCGTTATAGACTATTTCTAAAAAGAATCGTTTCATAGAGGCTGCAAAAGTAAGGATATTTATCAATGTGTCAATTTGAAAATGTATCAATGACTCAGGATAAATGCTATATTTTTATGCACCTCTTTTTGATGGCATGGCTGTTTTTGTTCCTCCTTTTGCTTTCGAAGGTTTTGGGATTGGAGCAGCTTTTTTCTGTGTTGTTTTTTTAGCTGTAGTTTTAGTAGCAACTTTTTTCGTATCGGTATCTTTTTCAGTATCTTTTTTGTCTTTTTTTTCTGCTTCAATTTTTAGTAAACCTGCATTTACAAGAATATTGAACCATTGAATCATTTTTTTTAAATCGGAATTATAAACTCTTTCTTCATCAAAATCTACCACTTGCTTAATGAATTTTTTTAATTCCTCAGGTTTAGATTTATGATCAATTGCTGTTTTACCTTCTGTTTTTTTAAACAATTTTTCATATACATCTGTTAAAGGAACATCTTCGGAAGTAGTATAAATACTAATGTCTTCAATAGTACTTACTTTTTCAGAAGCATATACAGGAAATCTTTTTCCGTCTTCAATAGATTCTGCTATTAGTCCATTTTTTGTTTGAGAAATTACTTTGTGTAATCCTGGCTTTCCAGTAATTGAAATAATTGATTTTAAATCCATAGTTAATTTTTAATAGGACAAATGTAGTAAAATTAGTTGTACAGTTAATTTTATTTAAAAATAATCTTTTTACACTCAACACATATAAGTTTTTAGTTTTTTCACTCTTTATCTACCGCACTGTTTCGCTCAAACAGCCACTGGCTGTTTGCCGTACCTTGATAAAGAAAAAAATAAATTCGTAAAAATCCCCAAAAATCTAAGTGTGTTGAGTATATTGTTTGTCAATTTGTTGAAAGAAACAGTGTATGTTTTCAATAATATCGGAAGCATTTAGGACAACTTCTCCTATTTTTTTTCGTGCTTCATCTCCTGCAAAACCATGCAAATAAACGCCTAAAATAGCAGCAATTTTTGGGGTATATCCTTGAGCTAAAAGCCCTGTAATTATACCTGTTAGCACATCACCACTTCCTGCTGTTGCCATACCAGGGTTTCCTGTTGAATTAAAAAATACTTTTCCGTCAGGGCAAGCAATGGCTGTATTTGCTCCTTTTAATACAACGTAAATTTGATGTTTTTGAGCTAATTCTTTTTGAAGGGTTAATCGTTCTTCATCATTATTCCATTTGCCAACCAATCGTTCAAATTCTTTTGGATGAGGTGTTAAGATAGAGTTTGGAGGTAAAAATGCTAACCATGTTTTGTTTTCAGAAAGTATATTTAACGCATCAGCATCAATAACTAAAGGCGATTTACTGTTTTGAATAAGCAGTTTTAACACATTTTGTGTTTGTTTTTCATTGCCTATTCCCGGTCCAATTCCTATGGCACTAAAGGGCGATAAATTGGGTAATTCATTGACGTAATCTTTTGTTGTTGTTGCAATGCACATTACTTCTGGAACTGCTATTTGAAGCACATTTAACCCAATTTCTGGAATTAACGCAGTAGTTAACCCTGTTCCTGTTTTCATGCAGCTTTTTGCTGCCAACACAGCAGCTCCCATTTTGCCTTTGCTGCCACAGATGAGTAGGGCGTGTCCAAAAGTTCCTTTGTGAGCAAATTTTGTGCGTTTTTTCACTAAATATCTAATCTCAGCGTAGGTTGTATAAAAATAATTTGCAGGAACTTCTTTTAAAAATGTTGGATGTAAACGGATGTCGATAATGTTGAAATTACCAACAAACTGATGATTTTCTGGATAAAAAAAGGCAAGTTTCGGTTGTTGCAACGATAATGTTTGGGTTGCTTTGATAATTGCTTCCGATTTGTTTTGGGTGTTGCTATCTGCATATAAACCAGAAGGAATATCTATAGAGATGATTTCTTGTTCTGTTGCATTAATTTTTTTAATAATTTTTGCCACAAAACCAGTAACTGGCTTTGATAAGCCAGTTCCAAAAATAGCGTCAATTATTACCGTGTTTTCAGGTAATTCAAAGTTGGTATTCTCTTCTGTTAAAAAAATGGGGGTAATATTTACTTCTTCCAATCTTTTCAGATTGTGTTCAAATTCAGGGGAGTAATTTTTAGAAGATTCAACAATATATACTTTAGCACCAAACTTTCTTTCTTTAAAAACACGAGCCATAACTAAAGCATCGCCACCATTGTTTCCTATACCACAAAAAAAAGTATATTCAAACCGAATGTGTGGCTTAATATGAACAATTAACCAATTTACTAACTCATCGGCAGCTCTATCCATTAATTTTATTGACGAAATGGGTTCGTTTTTAATGGTGTAAGCATCTGCTTCTCGTATTTGTTTTGCGGTAAGTATTTTCATGGAGAAAGTTCTTATAATAGTTTGATTATAAAATTAATAACAATAACGCTAAGATTAAAAATAAACAAGTATTTTAACCAAGTAGCTCCGTGTTTAAATTTAAAAATAAGGTGTAGCGGCAGTAAAACAAACATAATAATAAGGGTTATTAAAGGAGGATAAAGAAAAAAACTTTCAACTAAATTTCCTTTAAGTAAAGCAATAAATGCTCGTTGCATTCCGCAGCCCATACACTCAAATCCTAAATGTTTTTTGTAAGGACAAGCTAATAAATGTTGTTCTAACCAATGAATTAAACGCATCTAATTGGTATTGTTTTCAAAAATGGTATTTGTTGGCGAATTTGGTTGTTGAATTTCCCTATACCGTTTTCGTGCATCAACCGTAAAAATACTTCCTTGATGTTCAAACATAATTATTTTGTAATATTCGGCTGCTTTTTCTTTGTTTTTTAGGTCGTAATCATAAATCAACGCCAAGTTATATAAAGCATCATCAATCAAAATATCATAGGAATAGTTAGCAACAATTTGCTCCAATTGTTCAATGGCTTTAGGAATATGTTGCTGTTTGTAGTAAATTTCATACTTTTTAAAAAGTACATCATCTAAAATAACATGAAAAGGGAATGTTTTTTCTAACGAATCGAGCAAAGCAAGTGCTTCTTGCGTTTTGTTTTGGTAAGCATATAAATCTGCTTGAGCAAAAATTAGTAGTGGTGCTTTGGTTGTGTCAATTCCTATGTTGTCAGTAATTGTAATGGAGAGTTGCATGGCATCATTGGCAATAAGTTTGGAGGTTGATGCTTTTAGTACGTCTAATTGTGCTTTTGCCCAATCAAAATCGCCTGTATAGAACGAAATTTTAGCATTAAAAAATTTAGCTGTTTCGCCTAATTGATCTTGTTTAAATGCTTTATCTACCTGAGAATAGAGTAGGGAGGCTTCCCAAATATCTCCCACAAAAAGATAAATATTGGCTAATTCTAGTTTTAAATACGCTTGATTTTTCGCCTCCAATCGAGGTGTTTCCATAAAACTACTAAGCAATTCGAGTGCGTCTGTTGGTTTGTTGAGGTAAAAGGCTTGTAAATGGGCTAAATCTTTAATTAAAGCATGAGCATTAGCTGTTTTTCCAATTTCGTTTAGTGTAGTTTCGTATTTTTTTTCTAAGGTTAATATGTCTTCATTGGTATAAGTAGCCGATTTTGTAATTTTCTCATTGTAAACAGCCAAGATATCTATTTTGCTTTCGAAATAATAAAAATTGTTTTTTCCTAAACCAATTATATATTCGTGGCAAGCAATAGCAGCATCATAATCTTTGTTGGCTAAACTTAAATGGGCAAGTTCTACAATTCGTTTGCCCGATTCATTAAAACGCTTGTCGAGGGCTTTTGCCTGAATTAATGCACCTTTAAAGTTTCGCTCTTGCACGTACAACCAAATTAACATTTCGGCAAACACAATTTGCTCTTGATTTTTTTGCGTTTGTTTTATTAACATAGCTTTCAGCAGCTCTTTTTTTTCTCCATTATCATCAGGTTCTAAATTTGTTTGTAAGATGTTTTGTACATTTTGAATGTAGGCTGGTTGTTCATTAAGGGCTTCTATATATTCGTTTAGCATCAATTCAATTTTGTTTTGCTGATGATAAACTTGTGCTAGCTCAAAATTGAAATTATACCTTCCTTTAAAAATTTTTCGAGCATTCAAATACGTAGTAATTGCGTAATCTGCTGCTTTATATTTCATAAAACGGTTGGCTAATTCAATTACTTGCTGATTGTTCATTGTCTGCCCAAGTCCCTTGTTGTTCATTGTTTTTATAGCATCTTCGTATGCTTTTTTTGCTTTGTCGCTCTCTTTGGCATTTTCATAAACCCAACCAATATCAACTAAATAATATAATTGATTTGGGAATCTTTTTGCTTGTTTTTTTGTGAGTTTTTCGGCTTCTTTATTGTTTTCTAATTTTAAAAAACAATCGAGCAAACGGTCGTAAAAAATAGACTCATTGGTTTTGTTAAAGAGTTTTTCGTAATAAACTACTGCGTTATCAAATTCATTGTTATTATAATATTGGTTGGCTAGTTGTTCATCAACATTGTTTTGAGAGAATGAGCAAAAAGAAATGCTGAGCATAAAAAAAAATAAAAGAATATATTTTTTTAAGTGGGTCATTTTTTTGTCGTTTTGTATTATAATTTGTTGGTTAAATAAAAACAGTAATGCTAATTTGTTGTGCCGTTGTTATCTGTTCTTTTTTTCTTATTTCTGCTTTTAGCGGAAGAATATAAGATTGATGTTTCGTATCAAACCAAATTGCCGAATTCCAACGTGTTTTTCCAATTTGTGCATTGCAAGATAATCTTCCCCAACCCTCTTCTAAATTTTGAAAATGAAACCTTATTTCTTTAGCTTGTTTTATCGGTAACGACACAAAATACCAACTTGCAGCAGCTGAGTGTTTCCAAACTTTTGCAGCAAAGCGATATTGAGCTTTTACTATCATAAACAAGTGGTTTATTTTTCATTATAGCTTTTGTAAGATTTTGGGTCTTCTATTAAAGTAAGAAACTCAGCTCTATTGGTAAACATTTTTCTGATATTATGGCTCATTCCATTGGTTGAATGTGCAATTTTATCATTGATTAAAATAACAGCTGTTTTTTCGTTTTCGTAATACGTTATAAAATCTTCTTGTTTAATGAGTCCGTTTTGTAAATCTTGTTTTAAGTTGTTGAGTTGGGTTTTTATTGTGTTAAGTTCATCTTCCATTTTTCCATAATTAATATATAGACGATTCAGGTGTTTTAATCTGCCTACATATTCATCAGCTTTGAATGCTGCTTCACGAGTAAGTGTGTCATTTTTTGATTGAATGCGTTTGATGTCTTCTTTTACAAGCTGTGTAATTTCAAATAATGAATCTCTGTTTACAGAATGTAACACTTCTTCTGAAGCAGTTAATATTTTAGAAAGTCCATCTATTTGTGCAATTTCTCTTTCGTAGTGAGGTTTACATGCAACTAAAAGTAACATAAAAAAGAATAGGAGTAAAAAATAATTTTGTCTCATTTTTGTTGGTTAAAGTATAAAATTAAGCATTAGTTTATAAACTCAAAACCTGTGTAAGCAATTAAGGCTTCAGGAATTTTTATTCCATTTTCAGTTTGATTGTTTTCTAACAAAGCGGCTAAAATTCGAGGTAGAGCCAACGCACTTCCGTTGAGCGTATGCACGAGTTCTATTTTTCCTTCTTTATTTTTGAATCTGCATTTTAATCGATTGGCTTGAAAAGCTTCAAAATTTGAAATTGAGCTCACTTCCAACCATTTTTCTTGAGCTGCAGAAAATACTTCCATATCGTAAGTCAACGCAGAGGTAAAACCCAAATCACCACCACACAAACGGGCAATTCGGTAGGGTAATTCTAATTTTTCCAACAGTCCTTTCACGTGTTCAACCATCAAATCAAGCGTTTCATACGATTTACTTGGATGTTGAATTTGAACAATTTCTACCTTATCGAATTGATGCAAACGATTTAATCCTCTCACATCTTTACCATAAGAACCAGCTTCTCTCCTAAAACATGGCGTATAGCCTACGTTTTTGATGGGAAAATCTTCTTCTTTTAAAATTACATCACGATAGATGTTGGTAATGGGAACTTCGGCAGTTGGTATCATATACAAATCATCTACTGGCATATAATACATTTGTCCTTCCTTATCAGGCAATTGTCCTGTTCCATATCCCGATGCTTCATTTACCATTAAAGGAGGCATAATTTCTTCGTAACCACTTTTTTCTGCTTCGTCAATAAAAAAACGAATCAAGGCTCGTTGTAATTTTGCTCCTTTGCCTCTGTAAATAGGAAAACCTGCTCCGGTAATTTTCACGCCTAACTCAAAATCAATGATGTTATATTTTTTGGCTAATTCCCAATGCGGAAGTTTTTGGTTAGATAAGGTAATTTGCTTTTTATTTTCAAAAACAATTTCGTTATCAGCATCACTTTTTCCAGCGGGAACAATTTCATTAGGAATATTAGGAACTTGATAAAGTAGTTTTAATAATTCATCATTAATGCTTGTTTGCTGTTCTTTTAGAAAAGTAGATTTATCTTTCAACAACGCTGTTTCTTCTTTTAGTGCAGCTGCTTCTTGTTGTTTTCCTTGTTTAAATAAATCTCCAATTTGTTTTGCTAATTGGTTGCTTTCAGATAAAAGAGCATCTAAATCTTGCTGTGTTTTTTTTCGGTTATCATCCAACTCAATAATTTGACGGATGATGGTTGTTGCATCAAAGTTTCTTTTCTTTAATCGTTCTATGATTAAGGTTTCATTTTCTCTTATAAACGTGGTTTGAAGCATAATATTAATGTTTTCTTTGTTGCAAAATTACTATTTCTAATAAATAAAAACTCCTATATTTATGAATATAAATACAGGAGTTTAAGTATGAAAAGAATTAAATTTTTATTCTTTAATAGGGTCTACAGAAACATAAGATTTGTTGTCTTTCTTTTTTCTGAAAGAAACAAGTCCATCAGTTAAAGCAAATAAGGTATGATCTTTACCTAAGCCAACATTTTCACCTGGATTGTGTTTAGTTCCTCTTTGACGTACAATGATGTTTCCTGCAATAGCAGCTTGTCCACCAAAAATTTTAACGCCTAATCGTTTACTATGAGATTCTCTACCATTTTTCGAGCTACCGGCTCCTTTTTTATGTGCCATTTCTTCTTAGTTTTAGTTTTAAAATTTGAGGTTCATTTATTTTGAATCTCAAACATTCAACTTATTAGTTACTTTTCTTTATCTTCTTTAGCAGCAGCTTTTTTAGGTGCAGCTTTTTTAGTTGTTGTTTTTTCTGTTGAAGCTTTTGGTGCAGCAGCTTTTGGAGCTGTTTTTTTAACTTCTTTTACTTCTTTTGCAGGAGTATCTTCAGTTTTTTCAGCTTTGGCAGTTTCTACTTTTTTTGTAGCACCACTTTCGGCAATTGCTTCAATTTGGATTTTTGTTAAATACTGACGGTGTCCGTTTTTAACTTTATATCCTTTTCTTCTTTTCTTTTTGAAAACAGTTACTTTGTCTCCTTTTAGGTGTTCAAGTACTTTTACAGTTACACTTGCACCTGTTATAGCTGGGGCGCCAACATTCACTTTTCCATTGTTATCGATTAAAAGAACATTGTCGAAAGATACTTTATCTCCTTCTTTGTTTTCTAAACGATGCACAAAAATCTGTTGGTCTTTTTGAACTTTAAATTGCTGCCCTGCTATTTCTACGATTGCATACATATATATTATTTTAATTTTTAAAGGGCTGCAAATTTATTGTTTTTTTTTAAACTTACAATAAAAATCAACTATTTTTTTACTAGTAAATTCCTTTACCCAAAGGAATAATTTTTAAAAAGTTAAATTAAGTCCAAAGCTTGGTAATAAAGGCAATTGATATACTTCGTCAGCGGTTACTCTATTTACAAAAAAGATATTGTTTCTATTATACACATTCGTTACACTAACATTTGCTTCTAAAATTGAATTTTTACCTATCATGAACTTGCGTTTTAAATTCAAATCTAATCGGTGATAATAGGGTAATCTGCCTTCGTTTAAGCCAGCTAATTGAAGGTTTAAATCTCCGTTTGCAGAAGTGTAGTCTTGATTTCCATTAAATGAAACGCCTTCATAAAAACCTTGCGTTTGAGTGAAAGGGAAACCAGAACCTAAATTCCATCGTGAACTAAATTCCCAATTCAAATCTTTTCCAAAAATATAGGTTGCAACTAAGTTAACATTGTGTCTTCTATCGAAAACTGGAGCGTATTCAATAATTCCGTCCCAACGAGTAACTTTACTTAAGGAGTAAATTGCCCAGATATTTAATCTATAAGAACTATATTTTAAGTTGAAGTCAACTCCATAAGCATCGCCAGTTTCAATAATAAATTCTTTTTTAAATACATCTGGTTTATCTGCCGCAGAAGGGTCGTTTTCATTAAACACTTGATTTCTGTTGGTGTTGGTAAGTTGTGTAAACCATTTATAATATCCCTCCACATTTAGGCTAATGTTTTTGGTAAAATCAACTTCAAAACCAGTAATTAAATGATTGGCTTTTTGTAGTTTATGAGTAATTTCTTTTGTATTCCCGTCTTTATCTGTAAATGTTGTAGGTAGGTTGTCTGGACCAGACAAAAACCCAGAGAATAGATTTACAACATCCCTGTCGGAATTTGCACTTATTAGGTTTTGGGAGTACATTCCTGCAGCAGTTTTAAATCGTAATTTGTTTGTTATGTTGTATTTATATCCTAATCTTGGCTCAAAAGAAGTGTTGCTTAAAGAAGCATAGTGCTGAACCCTAAAACCAGGCTCAATTACCATTTTACCAACATTCCATCTGTACATTAAAAATCCTGCTAATTCGGTTGTGTTTTCTTCTTGTTTAATAATTCTTCCAACAGGGTTTGTAAATTCAAAATTGGTTTTAAACCCATTTACTTCAAAACCATATTTGAATTGATTGTCGCCTGCAAAACTTGTAAAATCCATACCCACATTAAATCCATTCACATCACTTTTTCTAGGGCTGTTATCTGCTTCTGTTAATTCTATGGAATAGTTTGAAAGAGCAACTACGCCTTCAATTAATGTTCTTGTAGAAGAAGGAATTAATACAAAGTTACCACCACCACCTTTAGAGCTCCATTCCAAATCTGAAACTCCCGGAAAGTTTACTTTATCTCTAAAATTAAATCCAAACAAACTTAATTTACTTCCTTCTTTAGCACTTAAGGTTACTTTTCCATAAATATCTGTAAAACCATAAGGTAATCCAGCGGTATCTATTCCTTTCGTATTATCAGAACCCAACGCTTTGAAATAAGGTTCATATAAACTTGAAGATTGTTCCAAATAAGAATGTTTTGCTGATAAAACAAAAGTGGTGCTTCCTCCATTTTCTTTGGGTTTTGCAATAGGTCCTTCCAATGTTAATTTAGAACTGAATGAACTTGCTGAAACTTTCCCTCTTAATCTATTTTTATCTCCATCTCGGGTGGTAATATCCATAACAGAAGAAATTCTACCACCGTATTCGGCATTAAAACCTCCAGTATAAATATCAGCACTTTTTAATATATCGGTATCAAAAACAGAAAACAAACCAATGGAGTGGAAAGGGTTGTAAACAATCATCCCATCTAATAATACTTTGTTTTGAACGGGTGAACCACCTCGAATAAATAATTGACCACCTTGATCTCCTGTAAAAGTTACGCCTGGAAGCACTTGTAAGTATTGAGCTAAATCGGGTTCTCCACCAATGGATGGTATGGATTTAATTTCTTTAGGAGTTACTTTAGAAACAGACATTTTAACCTCTGTTTTTGCCTCTTGTTTTTCAGCCGACATGGTAAAAGCATTTAGCATTACTGCTCCTTCTTTTAAATTTATTTTTTGATTAATAATTTCATTTGCTTTAACAGAAAGTTTAATCACAACGGTGTCGAATCCTAACGAAGTAACCATTAATGTATAGTTTCCAGGTGGAATTTTTGTGATAGAATAAAAACCATTCACATCTGAAGCTGCTCCCATAGTTGTTCCTTTTAAAAAGGCAGTAGCTCCAATTTCAGATTCACCAGTTTTTTCGTTGTAGATGAAACCTCTAATTGTTCCTGTTTGAGCAAATATACTTGTTGTAAAAGATAAAAGAACAATAGATAAGATGAGAATGTGTTTAATAAATTTCATGGTTTAATTTTTGTTGAGCTAATGTAATATATAATTCATCTAAAAAAAGACGACAAATGTAGCTATTTAAAATAAAGATGTAATAAAATTGCAGATTTTTGTTTTAAAAAAATAAACCATTATTTGATTTCAATTAATTCAATTATGAAGGATTTCATTTTTTCCATAAGTTTAATCTTTTTCTTTTTTTGTGCATCAGCTATTTTTGCTCAAGATACAATTTTACCTTCGCAACATAAATTTGCTGATAATACTGTTTTTATACCCAAGTTAAATGATGAAACGCTTTTAATTACGATGTATATGGAATACTTAAAAGAGGGAAAGAAAACGATAGGTTTTGTGCATAAAGATGAACTGGATATGATAGAAGAAAAGAAACTCACGGAGAAAAAAATGCCTTTAACGGATTATCAAATTGTTTCTATTACTAAACGAGAAGCAAGTGTTAAGATTATGACTGCCAGAGGTGCTAGTTTGAGCTGTAAATTACTAACACTTCGGTTTTATAAAAATATGTACGGTTTCTATTACCTTATTCCCGGAAAGGTAGAAACTTTTGAAAAAAAAATGGGTGATATCACACTAAAAGAAGTTTTTATCAGTACTTGGACTGCCGAAAAAAATTGCAATTAGAGTCTATAACCTAAACTTCTGGAGAAATTTTTTAGTTTTTTATTATTTTCACTGCACTAACTCCATATTGTTGCACCACTTTAACGAAATAAATACCGCTAGGTTGTTTATTGATATCTATAACATTATTATTGCTGGTATTTACTTGTTGCACAAGTTTTCCTGAAAGGTTATAAATATAAATTTCACTTGATTGCTCTTTTTGAGGTAAATCTAATGTGAAAACACCATTATTAGGGTTAGGGTAAATTTTTACTTGCTCTTTTAACTTGTTTTCGTCAATTGAAACAACTACAAATGAAGGACACGTCCAACCACCGTTATTAAAAATACTATCTCCAGATTGAAAGCAAGCTAAATTGGTGCTAAAATAACCTCCTGATACAACAAATTCATTAGGTTGAAAGAATGTTAATCCGTTAGAGCCTCCTACACCTTCAATAATAAAATTGCCACCAAAATAACCGCCCGACACATAAAACTTTTTTACATTGCTGCCAAAAAACAGAATATTTTCAATAGAATCAATAGTATAAGAATAATTAGGAAAACCATATTGTTGCATAATAGTAGTATCTCCAACTACCAGATTAAAATCATAAATACATTTTTCTACTGTTGAGGTGTCTTCACGTAGAAATACTTTTTTGGTTAAGGTATCATATCGTATGTATTTTTCAGAACTAACAACAGGGTTAATAATCATAGATGGGCATGAGGTACATTGGAAGTAAGCTGTTGACTGAGTTCTTACAAAAAGTTTTTTATAAATTAAATTGTTAATCGTTGTATCTCCAACAATAGAATCTTTTTCAAGTATGGTACTATAAACCAACATACCAGGTTCAGACGATTCATCTGTATAATATGTCCAAACAGAATTATCAACAAAAAAATTAGGAGTTTGAGAGAAAATGTTGGATGTTAAAAACATCATAATCAATGTGATTGCTATTTTTTTCATAATTTTTTAGTTGTATGGTTGGGGTTAGTAATTTTTTCTTTTTATTCGTTTTTTACCTAACTTTTCGTCATTGCGAGGGTTTTAACGGTAATGTGGGTTGGCAACCCGAAGCAGTATCAACAATTTTTTTGTTTTTTTAAGGTGTTGATGCTACTTCGTGGTGCTTCGTCATTCGTGCCTCATTCCTCGCAATGACGGTACTATTGGCACTTCGCAATGATGGTGAACAAGCAATGCCGTTAGTTTTTTATTATTTTCCCTGTTACGATGGTGTTGTTCATATTTACCTGATAAAAATACATTCCATTAGGTTGATTGCTGATGTCAATTTCTGTTGTAGTGTTTACGTTGTGTTGCTGCAAAAGTTGCCCTGAAAGGTTAAAAATTGCAACAATGGCTTGGTTGGTATGGGTTAGTGCTAAGGTAAAAGTTCCGTTGTTGGGATTGGGATAGACTTTTACCGCATTGTTATTTATTGTTTTTTCATCCACACTTGTTGTTAAATCTACTACGGAAATGTTGGAGTAGCAACTGGTGAGATGGGTTAGCGTATCTACAGCCGATACCCGATATATTGCTTTGGTTTTATTTTTCAATGTGTCAGTGTATTGAGTGTTAGAAATAACTATACTTCCAACAGTTGGAAATATATTTAAACATTCATCATTTCTTATATCCCACACAAAAGATTCAGGTAAATACTCTTCTAAAATAAATAATTCATTGGGATTACTTGAATTGTATTGCCAATTTAATTCAATTAAGGTGTCATTACCAACATAATTCACCGTAGCAGTTAAATTGGTTGGGGCATTGGGCAATTGACAACCTAAGCTATCATACGTACTTAACCAAGCGTCTTGCGTATTGTTAATGCTAGCAGGACTTGGAACAATAAATCTGGCTATGGCATATCCACCACTATCAATGAGGGCTAAATCAAAGCCATATTGCGAATTTAATTTACAACCTCCTTCAAACCATTTCACTTGTTTCATTAACAAACTATCTCCATTTTGATTAATTTTTATAATATAATCATGTCGTTGATTATTACCTAACGCAATAATATCACCATTTGAGGCTTCTTTTACTGAAAAAACGGGTGTGCTAAAAATGGTATCTCCAATATTTTTTCGCCACAATAAATTTCCGGCAATATCATATTTATTGAACCAAATTTTTACCCATGTATTAAAATTCACATCTTCTTTTTGCACTTCGGTAGTAACTGCTAAAATACCTCCATCTTTTGTGGAAAGCACCACAGCGGGCCAATCTTCAAAGCTGTTGCTGTTGATGGTTTTGTGCCATTGAAAATTGCCGTTGCTGTCTGTTTTTACAATGTAGGGGTCTTGGTCTGCTCCTCCAAAACTGGTTGTCCAACCGCCTAAAATAAAACCACCGTCAGAGCAGGTGTCCATGTTGGTGCAAGCTTCATATTGTGAACCACCATACGTTTTCCACCAAATTATATTCCCTAACGTATCGGTTTTCATTAGGTACATATTAGGATTAATACTATAATTTGTACTTGAATCAACTTGACCACATAGAAAGAGATTATTATTTTTTGTTACACAACTACTTCCGATCATATTAAAGCTAGTATCATTTTCAAAATAGTGTTTCAATAACAAACTATCTCCTTGTTCATTAAATTTAAAAAGATACTGATGAGCATGATTAAAGGTATCTAAATAAGGTGCATTATAATAAAACATTTGCCCTTTTTCTATGATATTTTTACCTCCATAGTAGTCATAATAAGAATTGCCAACTTTGTTAATGGATTTAACTTCACCTACACTATCAATAATAATTAATCCAATTTTTGCTTTTGGAGCAGGTGCAGTATAATATATCATACTGTCTAAAGATCTGCCAAGCATAATAAAGTTATTATTTGAGTAAATTACTGCACCAAATGCTTCTGCACCCTTGTCCAAGTCATATCTATTGTTAAATTTTACTTGTGAAAACACATCACTTCCTATCAATAGGTATAAGGTTAAAATGTAATATTTTTTATTGAGCAATAGCATAAGGGGATATATTAAAAAAATAGATGTCAGGTAACTTTTACCTGACATCTATTTTTTTATTGGGTTATAATTAGTTTATCTATAGTAAATACCTCCCCATTAACTATTATTTGATACAAATACATTCCTGGAGGGGTATTTTGGTCAAGGGTTAATTTTCCTTTGTTTTTAGTAAGGGTTCTACGCCACATTTCTTTTCCTGAAATATCGGTCAAAACAAAACTTCCTGTTTCCATAGCGTTTATGGTGTATTCTACAAAAAACTTCCCATTGGTTGGGTTAGGATAGACTTTTACGTAATCGTCTTTATAGGCAGTATTGAGTTGTAAAACCGTGCCTGCTTTAGGTTTGTTTTTATCATTACTCGATGTTCGGGCATTGCTATTTAACGGCACAAAAGTTTCAGAAAATATACGTATGCCAGAAAATTCTAATAACACTTCTGCTCCAGCTCTTTCTCTGCCTGCATTGGCAGCATCGGCAAAGGTTATCCCGCTAAAAATAAGAAAGATAAAAATAGGTTTTAGTGTTTTCATAAGCCCCTCTCTAATCTCCCCCAAGGGGAGAGGTTAATTTTGTTTTTAGTTCTTTATTATTTTCCCTGTTACTATCGTGTTGTTTAGGTTTACCTGATAAAAATACATTCCATTAGGTTGATTGCTGATGTCAATTTCAGTTGTTGTGTTTACGTTGCCTTGCTGCAAAAGTTGCCCCGAAAGGTTGTAAATAGAAAAAATGGCTTGGTTGGCATTGGTTAGTGCTAAGGTAAAAGTTCCGTTGTTGGGGTTGGGATAGACTTTTACGTAATCGTCTGTTGCCTTTTTTTCCTCCACACTCGTTGTTAAATCTACTACGGAAATGTTAGAGTGGCAACTGATTAACTGGTTGAGAGTGTCAACTGCAAAAACCCGGTAACTTGCTTTTGTTTGATTTTTGAGCGTATCTATGTATGAGGTATTACTTAAAAAATATTTCCCATTAGTTGTAAAAAAGCAATTATTGATGATAATATCCCAAGCAAAAACATCATTTCTATATTTTTCAACGATATATTTTTCATTAGGATTGCCTGTGTTATATTGCCAATTCAACTCCACCAAGGTGTCACTTCCAACATAATTAACTATCGCTGTTAAATTATAGGGAGTGCCAGGCAACTGACACCCCAAACTGTCATAAGTGCTTAACCAAGCATCTTGCGTATTGTTAATATTAGCAGGACTTGGAGCATAAAAACCTGCTATAGCATAACCGCCACTATCGATTAAAGCTAAATCGAAGCCATACTGACTATCATTCCAGCAAGGATGCTCTAAACGATAAACGGATTGAAGTAGTAAACTATCACCATTGGCATTGATTTTAAAAATTTGATTATAAAATTGATGATTCCCAATAGCTATAATATCTCCATTTGCTGCTTCTTTTACTGTAAACACAGGGGTTTGCAATAAGGTATCGCCAACATTTTTTCGCCATAATAAATTACCTGCAATATCATATTTGTTAAACCATATTTTTACTAATGACGTACTCTGAAATTGAACTTGCACTTCGGTAGTAACTGCTAAAATACCTCCATCTTTTGTGGAAAGCACCACTGCGGGCCAATCTTCAAAACTGTTGCTGTTAATGGTTTTTTGCCATTGAAAATTACCGTTGCTGTCTGTTTTTACAATGTAAGGGTCTTGGTCTGCCCCTCCAAAACTGGTGGTCCAACCGCCTAAAATAAAACCACCATCGGAGGTAGTATCCATGTTGGTGCAAGTTTCATATTGTGAACCACCATACGTTTTCCACCAAATTATATTGCCTAAGGTATCGGTTTTCATTAGGTACATTTGCGAGAATTGATTATAATAAGATGAATCTACTACTCCGCTCAATATTAAATTGTTATCTCTAGTAATTTTGCAACCTCCGGCAAAGGTTTCTATGGTAGTGTCGTTCTCAAAATAATGTACCAATAACAAACTATCCCCTTGTTCGTTGAATTTGAATAGGTACTGGTGGGCTTTATAAATGGAGTCTGTAAAAGAACCTATACCAAAAAAAATATCATCGTTTGCAAAACAGTCACTTAATATACTGCCGTAATCGTTAAAATTTTCTCCGTATTTTTTATTGAATAATTTATTACCATTTATATCTATTTTAATTAATGAAATTTTTGCTTTTGAAAATGCAGGAGTGTAATAAAAAGTGCTATCAAAAGACCTTCCTGTTAACCCAAGTTGCAGCTAATTAACCCGAACTTCCTTTATTTAAAGCATATTGGTAATTTTTAATTTCCAGTTTGTGTACTACGGATTTTTTTGTAAAAGGTTGTTTTTTTATTTTTAGGGTGGTG
>JAHYJH010000194.1 GCA_019429185.1 Vicingaceae bacterium | reverse complement strand
AAAGTGGTTTGAACTCGAACCTAAAATTTTTAAGGAAAAGCCAGCAGTGTTTAAAGAAAAAATACTACTTTTGAAGAGTAATAGTAAACAAGACTTTAAGGAACAACCTTGTGAAACTTAACAATTATTAGTATCTCGTTGAATAATTCTAACATCAAGACTGTCTAAAGGCGTTCCAAAAATATCAACTTCATTAAAAGCAGTATCTATATCCAAAGTAGTAGTATCACTTAACCCAAAAGTTATCGTGTCTTTTCTGCCTACATTATCCTCAAAATATAACGAAATAATGGGTTCATAAAAGTTTTGACTTTTTAAAGTTAAAGGCAAAAAGCAAAGTAGGGTAATTGTAATAATCAGAATTCTTTTTAAAACCATGGTAAAATATTTTTCATGAGTTGAGTTAGGAGTTGTTAGTTTTTAATCAATTTATTAGTAGAGTAGGTTTTGGTTTCGTTATCGTAATAGCGAATGAAATAAACCCCATTTTTTAATTGATTAATAGAGATAGTGGCATGCTCAATAGTATAAATTTTATGAGAAAAAACAATTTCTCCTAAAATATTAATGATTTCTAACCTCCCATCATAGGTTGTTAACCCTCCTATTGTAATGTTGTCATTAGCAGGGTTGGGTTGTATTTTCCAATTAGGTGTCGTGTTTTTAAATTCGTTGATGCCTACTTCATGGTCAAATTGAAATATTAGATGTGTGATTGAGGAATCATATAATATTAATGAATCATTATTATAGGAATTGATAAGATTAGATAAATCATAATGCATATTGCCTGAGCAATTAGAATCAAGAGCATAAAAAACACTCCATCCAAAAAACATTGAAAAAATATAGTTCTGTTCATCTGCTTTAATTGTAATTGGAAAAACTACATTACGTAAAGCTATTTCAAAGGTGCCACTTATCGATCCATAATAAAAAGTATTGATGTCTCGAATGTCTGTTTTTAAATCTCTATTGGTAGTAAAGTATTGATTTGAATAAAGATAATTTCCAATACATTCATAATTAGTGGTGTCTCGTTGAATAATTCTAATATCAAGGCTGTCATAAGGTGTCCCATAAATATCAACCTCATTAAAAGCAGTATCAATGTTCACCGTTGCACTATCACTTAAACCAAAAGTTATGGTGTCTTTTCTACCTGCATTATCTTCAAAATATAACATAATTATTGACTCATTAACCCATTGACTTTTTAGTGGTAAAAAGCACAACAGGGTAATTATTAATATAAAACATCTTTTTAAAAACATCAGAATTTATTTTTCATGATAAAGGTACTAATTTTTGTCATAATTTTTTAAAGATAAATTATTAATTTCGCACTGCATCATTTTATAATGGAGCAAAAGAAATAAGCAATACAATTAAAATTAAAAGTATGAGTAACGAAGCCGCAACATCATCAGCAACTAAAATCTCAAAAGAAGAATTTAAAGCTACAATTCTTTCTGATTATCAATTGGTTTTTAAAAGTAGAGAAACTTCTTACTTAGGAAGAAAAGAAGTACTTACCGGAAAAGCCAAGTTCGGTATTTTTGGTGATGGTAAAGAGTTGTCTCAATTGGCATTAGCCAAACAATTCAAAGATGGTGATTTTCGGTCGGGTTATTACAGAGACCAAACCTCCATTTTGAGCAGTTGCTAAAACAATGTAGTTACTATCTGAAGTGTGAATTATTTTTTTGCCCTTTATAATCATATTGTTTTGATTTTGTATCTCATAATTTTTTGCCCATAACGTATCTCCATTACCATTGATTTTAGATAAAAACAAATCCGTATTGTTAGTCACAGAGTTATATAGCCCCCCTGTTATTAAATAATTGGCATCATACGTTTCAATTATATCTCCACCAAAATCATTACCCAATCCACCATAAATTATAGACCATAAAACATTTCCTAATGAATCCGTTTTAAACATATAAACATCTTGTCCATTTACTCCAAAACTTGTAGTTGTTCCTATAAATATGGTTCCACTATCTGGCGTTTGAATAAAATTAGATAATCTTTCATACCCTGTTCCACCATAAGCTTTAGTCCATAAAGTATCTCCATTACCTTGGTCTGCTATTTTTATAACATAAATGTCAAACCCACTCGAAGCAAAACCAGGAGTATCTCCTCCTAATAATAGCCCTCCATCTTGAGTTTCTACAATAGCTTGTGCTACGTACATTTGACTGCCTCCAAAAACTTTATTGCTTAATTGAGCTTTTATTAATAAAGGAGAACTAATTACACTTAAAATTAAGGTAATTTTAAAAAAGTTTGTTTTAATTTTCATGAAAATTGATTTAATAAATATATAGATTAAAGAACAAAGATAAATAGAAATACTTATAATGTAATGATTAAAATCATAATATACTACTCATAAAACTTTTTAGAGGCATTCCAAAAAGCATTTAGCTTCCTCACAACTTAATTAATCTGCTTCACTTTTTAACCATTTCTAACACCATATTGTCACTTAAAATGTCTGTTTTGTCGTAAATAACAATGTTTCTTCCTCCTATATATTCACCAACATCCATTAATGCTCTATTTTCAACCGAAGACAAACCTCCTTCTATTTTTTCCATTGGTTGAATTAATATATTAAATGTTGAAGTTGGTTTTCCATCAAACAATTCCTTTATAGTTGTAATTAAGCACTCTTCACCATTTATAAAATCAGCAAATAAAAGCCTGTTGTTTGAAAAAGGTTTAGTAGCCTCTCTTTTTAGTTCTTTTTTGCTTTCAACATCACGAATTAATACAGTATTTGTATATAATCTGATGTATAAAGTTTTTCTTTTTTTGAAATTAAACATCTGAATTTGTTATAAATCTCTACTCATAAAACTTCTTAGACGCATTCCAATACACATCCATGTCTTCTAGCGGTTTTAAAGCTACAAGCTACCACGAAATAGTTCTATGCACATTTAATGACCACATCTTGAATTATACATCATAGTAATTTTGTTCCAACCTTGACTCCAGTAAGTAGTGTTATTCTTTAATTCATCCTTAACTTCAGGACAATTTGATACAAATTTTTCAAGTTGACCTTTCCAATATACTCCAGACATTTTATAAAATTTTCCTCTTGGAGTATTTTTTAGCCTTACATAATAATGGCTAGTGCATTGATTAACAATTGCCTGTCGATAAATATATTGTCTGCTTGATAATAGGTTTGCATTTTTCTTTTTTTTTGCGGTAAAAAATGAGACGAGCATTACAAATTACAGTTAGTAAGCGAGT
>JAHYJH010000193.1 GCA_019429185.1 Vicingaceae bacterium | reverse complement strand
TCGGCTCGACAAAAACAAATGGCTAAT
Source organism: Vicingaceae bacterium (assembly GCA_019429185.1). Taxonomy (GTDB): domain Bacteria; phylum Bacteroidota; class Bacteroidia; order Flavobacteriales_E; family Vicingaceae; genus BRH-c54. The sequence goes on along the minus strand of JAHYJH010000193.1, from coordinate 3,285 downwards.
GGTTTTTGCAAAGAAAATTTCTGCTATCGTTTTGCTTGTGCTTCTCGATACTTCAAAGCAATTTTCCATGCCAAACTTTGGGGTACTTTTTCCCTTTGTTGAAACTTATGTGCCTAAACTATAACACCAGCTAAAAGCAAGTGGGGTTTTGTAGGTTTGGTAACCTCATTTCTTTGTTTTACTTTTGTACCAACTTGAAACGGTGAGGATTTTAACCCCCACCTGCTCTTAGCCGCGGCCCGTTAGCGTTCATTGTAAAAAGACAAAACAGACGACAGAATGACAAAGGAATTTTTGCTGCATAAAGACAAGAAAATGAAAACCCACCGCACATTCAGGCACATTTGGCTGCCCAAACGCACGGGCGACCGCTTCGCAGCCAAAAGAGCCTTCATTTTGCTATCGCACCCTGACATTATTTGACAAAATAAGTTTGGACTAACATAATTTTGTTGAAAAATATTTATTGAAAAACAAGAAATTTTTACCAATAGTCCATATCTTTGTCAAAATTTGACAATATTATGGAATTATCTTTTGGACAATATATTAAGGACTTGAGAAGCGGTAATGGATATACTCTATCCCAGCTTGCAACCGAACTAGAAATAGACTCTGCTAACTTAAGCAAAATTGAAAATGGCAAACGAGAATTTGACATAAAACGACTTCCTAAATTATGCAAAATCTTTAAACTTAATGTTACTGAAATGGAGAAAGAATTATTAAGTGAGAAAATTGCCAAAAGTATTTATGAGAATAAACTTGATAATTCTGTTTTAAGCTTAGTACAAGAAAAAATTAAACTTTATTCAAACGAAACAGAACAAACTTCCGTTGTTGAAGAAAAGGATTTATTTGGAGAAGAATCTGATTGGAGATTAAAAGAATTTTCTAACCCAACGGCAACAATTAGAATAGGTACATTATTTAGCGGAATTGGTGCGGTTGAACAATCATTAAACAGACTTAAATTAAACCATAAAATTGTTTTTGCTAGTGATATTGACCCTCATGTGAAACAAAGCTATTTTGCAAATTATGAAATTGCGGAAAGCGACTGGTATGATGATGTTACAAAGTTTTCAGCGAAGAAATATAAAGGTAAATTAGACATTTTAGTTGGGGGTAGTCCATGCCAAGCATTTTCTATGGTTGGAAAACGTAAAGGATTGGACGATATTAGGGGAACTCTTTTTTATGATTTTGCACGAATTGTTGACGAAACAAAACCTAAAGTATTCATTTTTGAAAATGTCAAAGGTTTGATAAACCATGACAGTGGGAATACTTGGAATGTAGTTAAAGATGTTTTCCATGAACTCGGGTATAAAATTCATTCGAAAATATTAAACAGTAGAGATTTTGGAATACCACAAAATAGGGAAAGAATATTTGTTATAGGCTTTCAAGACCATAATGTAGAGTTTGAGTTTCCTTGCAAAATTAAACTTGAACATACAATGCAAGACTTTTTAGAAGATTTTACGGACACAAAATACTATTTAAAAGAAAAAGGGATTAAATTCGTAACAAGTTCAAAAAACAAGACAAAAAGATACACACAAATAAATGGTGATGTAATGCTTTGCCAAAAGGCTAATCAACAATATAATTGGCATGGTGATTTTGTTTTTGAATCCGCAAACAATGCAGAGTTTGACGATTTTATTTTTGATGTTAGCAAAGTTGAAGAAAAGTATTATTTATCGGAAAAAGTAAGTGCTTACGTATTGGCAGGTGGTACTAAAAATTTTAAAACAAGTACAAAAACTGATTTAGAAGTTGCACGACCATTATTACAAACAATGCATAAAATGCACCGCGCAGGTGTTGATAATTATGTAACACATAATAAAGGAAGAATAAGAAAACTTACACCTAGAGAATGTCTTAGATTAATGGGCTTTCGAGATGATTTCAAAATTGCAGTAAGCGACACTCAAATGTATAGACAAGCTGGAAATAGTATTGTTGTTGATGTTATTATTGCTTTATTAAAACAAATGGATATAACTAAATTTGCAGAATAATATTATGACATCAATTAAAATCAACAATACAACTTATTCAATAGTTGACACGAAAGAAAAAATGACAGTTGCCGATTCATTTGTTAAACGACAAAACAAAATAATGACAGGTAACGGAGAAGCAAAATTTTATCTTGGAAATGATAACGATGAAATCAGAAGTTTCTTTGGAGGAAAAGGGTTTACATTAAAATGCTTTTTGCTTAAAAAAGATTTGCTTCAATATATGAAAGATTCTGAAGCCGAATATAAAAACCCTGAACAACATTACAGGAATAAAGATAAAATGTCGCAATATTGGAGTGAACGAATCGAAGCAATAAATATGCTTAACGACATTCTTTGGTTTACGCTTACAGAGCAAACACAAATTGCAGGAACAAGAATTTATGTAAAATCTGATGATGAAGCATTTGATATTATTAGAGAGCTTTCACTGCCCTTTATAACTTATTTGTCAGCTATGAAATTAAAAGCAACTAATAATGAGTTGATTTATTATTTCCGATTATTTGTAGATTATTTTGGAGAGTCAGAACATCCATTGGCTGTTAAAGAAGAAGAAGAAAGAATAGCTGAAAATGACATTACAGATGAAAAGAAAAAGGAAATAAATTATGCAAGAGTTGGACAAGGAAAATATAGAAAAGGAGTTTTAGAAGAGTGTCCTTTTTGCCCAATTACAATGGTTACAGACGACAGATTGTTAATAGCCAGTCATATTAAACCTTGGGTTGCATCTGATGAAAAGGAAAAATTAGACGCAAAAAATGGATTTATGTTAACCCCAACTTATGACTTTTTATTTGACAGAGGTTTTATTACTTTTTTAGACGATAAAAGAATGAGAGTTTCGCCTTGGCTTTCAAAAATGACGTGTTCAAAACTGAATATTGCAGACGAAAAAAAATATCCAATGCTTCCAGTTGAAGGTCGAGAAAATTACTTAATCTATCATAGAGAAAATATTTTTAAATCCTAGTAAGTTAAGCACATTTGCAGGTCGCACCAGCCAAAGCTAAGACCAAAACCTGCAAAAGAGCTTGCCTACCCCAACGCACGGCAGACAGTAAAGATGCAGCAAAAATGAAAGATAATTAACGAGAAAAATGAACAACGAAACGCTAATCGAGTAGATGGCTCCGCCAGATAACCTGACGGAGTGCACCTCTCACACCACTAAGCGTACGGGTCACGTACTTAGCGGTTCGCAAAATGATGGGTTAAGTTGTAAATAAACGTCCAACATAGC
>JAHYJH010000192.1 GCA_019429185.1 Vicingaceae bacterium | reverse complement strand
CTATGTTGGACGTTTACTTACAACTTAACCCATCATTTTACGAACCGCTAAGTACGTGACCCGTACGCTTAGTGGTGTGAGAGGTGCACTCCGTCAGTTTATCTGGCGGAGCCATCTACTCGATTATCGCTTCGGTGTTCTTTTTCGTCTGTCGTTTTGTTCATTTTTTGCTGCATTGTCTTTTGTCGGTGCGTTGGGGTAGGCAAGCTCTTTGGCTGGTTTAGCTTCGCTGATTTTGCTTTGTTCGGCATAGCTCAAACAAGTTTGGCTCTGCTCTCACTTATCGCAAAAATTTGGCTTCAGCTTGGGCTTGTGCGACCAGCCAATGTGCTTGACTACTGTGTTGGCTATTCGTCTCCGTTTATTGTCTCCATTATTTCTTTAAAACTTAGTAAACCTGCTTCTATGTTTTCTATGATTTCATTTGCCAAAACATCTGGGTCGGGTAAGTTGTCCAAGTCGGTTAGGCTTTTGTCCTTTATCCGAAATATGTCGAGGTTTGTTTTGTCTCGTTCAATGATTTCGTTGTATGTGAATTTTCTCCAACGCCCTTCCGGGCCTGAGCCTGTCGAAGGGTCTTCGCTCCACGTTTCGGTTCTTTTGTTTCTGTTTTCGGGATTGTAGCATTTTACAAAGTCTTTCAAATGCTCCGAAGTCATTGGGTTTTTCTTGAGCGTATGGCTTATATTACTACGGTAATCGTAAATCCAAACTTCTTTTGTCCAAGGGTCTTTTGAAGCTGGTTTGTTATCGAAAAACAACACATTTGCTTTTACGCCTTGTGCATAAAATATTCCTGTTGGAAGTCTTAAAATAGTGTGCAGTTCGGTTGTTTTCATCAACTCTTTACGCACTGTTTCGCCTGCACCACCTTCAAACAACACATTGTCGGGCAATACAACGGCTGCCTGTCCTGTAATTTTCAACAGCGTTTTTATGTGTTGCATAAAGTTCAATTGTTTGTTGGCGGTGGTTGCCACAAAGTCCTGACGATTGATAATATAATCTTGCTTTTCTTGTTTGCCTTCTTCGTTGGTAATGGTCATACTGCTTTTTTTACCAAAAGGCGGATTGGCTAACACATAATCGTAACGCTTGCCATTGTCCGAAACCAAAGCATCTGCCGAAGAAATCAAAGTTTCTCCGTCTATTTCGCCAATGTTGTGCAAAAACATATTCATCAAACACATTCTGCGGGTGTTGGCTACAATTTCATTTCCGTAAAAGGTTTCGTTTTTCAAAAACGCTTTTTCTTCTTGGTCTAAGTCTTGGGCTTTGATAAAATCGTAAGCCGCCAAAAAGAAACCACCTGTACCACAAGCAGGGTCAATAATGGTTTTCATTGGCTTTGGACGAAGACAAGCAACCATTGTTTTAATTAAGGAACGTGGCGTAAAATATTGCCCTGCACCGCTTTTGGTGTCTTCGGCATTTTTCTCTAAAAGTCCTTCGTAGATTTTTCCTTTTATGTCTGTACCCATCAAACTCCATTGCTCTTTGTCAATCATATCAATGATTTTTAAGAGTTTGGAAGGGTCTTGAATTTTGTTTTGGCTCTTTACAAATATTTGTCCCAATGTGCCTTTTTCACTGCCCAAACTACGAAGCATTTGGTTGTAAAAAGTTTCTAATTCCAATCCTCGTTTTTGCGATAGGGTTTGCCAGTCGCAAGTTTCGCCTTTGGGGTCTTCTTCGCCTTGGGCGTTTTTGAGTTTGGGAAATTTTAGCCCTTTGTTGTAAGGTGGTTTGTTGAGTTCATCTGCCATTTTAAGGAAAAGCAAATAGGTGATTTGCTCCAGATAATCACCATAACCCACGCCATCATCACGAAGGACGTTGGCGAAATTCCACACTTTTGATACAATTGCACTTTCTGACATATTATTTCTTGCTTTTCTTTTTAACGGTTGGTTTCTTTTTACCCTGAGCTTGTCGAAGGGCTTCTTCTTTTGCCAATTTCTCGGCTTGTATTTTTTTCAACAATTCGCTTGCAGGTTCGTAATCGGTTTCCTTTTTACAAAATTCTATTTCTGCTTGGCTCAATAGTTTGCCTTCAAAGGCTTTTTTAAGAAAGCTTTGGCGAAGGGCTTCGGCTTTCTCTATGCTTTCGGTTATGCTTTGCTCCATTTTATCGCAAACAGATAAACGGCTTTCTATTTCTTGAACAATTTGGTTTTGTTCTTGAAGTGAGCAAAACGGAATAACTAAATTTTCAAGCGTTGTTAGGTTGATATTTTTTTGTGCTGTCGCAGGTGCAAATGCAGAGATTTTATTTTTTGCAGATTGAAAAAAGTAGTCGATATATCTTGCATCAACAATTTTTTCATAGGGATTATAACCAACTATACTGTCAGGAAAACAAGCATCTATTCCTAAAAACCCAGTTTCTGCAATGTTCGCAGCTATTGTTATGCATAAAGTACCTTTTTTCCATAGTTTACTCTGCTTTAAACCAACTTCATTATAAGTTTGAGTAAAGTGCTTCAAAACTTTTTGAGCTTTTACATCACCTGTTTGAAAAAATGGATATTCACCACCAAAAAGTTTTTTATCGTTTCTCGGTCTATGTTTAGATTTTCCTCTTCCAAGTTCTCCTGCATAGGCTAAATAATCATATACCCATTTTGAAGGCAGTTCAGGCAATTCAGCAATCGCTTCATCTTTAAGTTTTGAAAGTTCTGTTAGCTTCTTTGGTTTTAATGGCTTCTTCCCAGCACTTCCATTCTTCTCCCAATCTTTCACCGCTTTTTTCCAATCTTCTATTTGTTGGTTGTAGTGGTTTTGGCGTTCTTGTTTTATTTGTTTTAGCAGTTCTTCGGCTGTTGGCATTTCGATTCCGCTCAGTGCCCGTTTTTCTCGCCATTCTTTGGTGAGTTCGCCCTCAAACGCTTTTTTCAACACCGCCTGGCGGTATATTTTTAATTGCTCTTGTGCTTTTTTAAAATTGGCTATGCCATTGTCTAAATCGGAAAATAATTCTTCTGTTTTTTCTAAAATTGCTCGTTGTTCAGCTAATGGCGGAAGCAGTATTTTCTTTTTTGCATAAACAGAAATCCAATACCTTTTGTGTGTATCATTCCGCACCTGATTAACTTGAATGCAGTTAAAGACAAACTTCATATTTACAAGTTTGCTCGTAGGCACAAGTATTTTCATTGCTGAAGATTTTACCTTAACCCAAGTTGCAGCTAATTAACCCGAACTTCCTTTATTTAAAGCATATTGGTAATTTTTAATTTCCAGTTTGTGTACTACGGATTTTTTTGTAAAAGGTTGTTTTTTTATTTT
>JAHYJH010000191.1 GCA_019429185.1 Vicingaceae bacterium | reverse complement strand
GGATAGTTTGGAAAAACAAATAGCTGATTTTATCTGTTACTACAACAATATCTTAAGCAAGCCTATTAATTGGGCTTTTAACACTGTTAAATACCGACAGAAACTTGCAAGTTAATGCACTAGTTGCCAGTAATACAAGAAAAAAATTGCAAAAATTTCGTAAATTTGAATTAAATAGAAAAAAAAATATGAAATCTGTAACCATCCAAATATCGGACTTCGAATTTAATCAATTGGGATTGAATAAAAGCACCTTTTCTTTTTCTGAACTGATTGAGAAAATAACAAAACAATCTTTGGAAAAAAGCATTCAGTTAGCTAATAAATATGGTCTTTCTAAAATGACAATGGAAGAAATTGATAATGAAATAAAAGCGTACAGGAATGCAAAAAATAATTCTTGATACCAATGTAATCGTATCTTCCCTAATCCAAAAAAATTATCCTTATTTAATCGTTGACCGTTGACCATTGTATCGATGGAAACGCAGTTATTTGTTTTTCAATCCCTATTATTCAAGAATATTTAGAAGTTCTAAGCCGACCAAAATTTTCGAAATTTATGGACTTTAAAACAAATGCAGATTTCCTAATCGCTAGATTAAGCGAAATTTCAGAAATCTACGAACCAAAAGAAAAACTGAAAATTATCAACGATGAACCTGACAATAGACTGTTAGAACTAGCTGACATCTCAAAAGCGGACTTTATAATTACTGGAAATAGTAACCACTTCACTATAAAAATCTATAACAAAACAAGAATTGTAACACCAAAAGAGTATTGGGAAAAATTCAAATAGCAAAAACAAAGATCTATTGGCAATAAAACCTAATTGGGGTTAAGTTGCTTATTCTTAATTTAAACGATAGTGAATAAAATAAAGGTCAGTAATGAAAGGTTTAGGGTAAAATCCCCAACTGCATATAATCGAAACCGTTTAAGAACCATTAAAAAATTAAAGAAGATTAAGAATTTACTAACACCTAACTACTAACACCTCATTCCTATATTTCTGTCGTAATGTCATATTTTTGGCAGAAAAAATAGTGTAAACCTTACTTATTTCTGTCATATTTTCGAATACTATGCACAAAATTGCATTGGCACATCCTTTGACTATTGCCTTTCTGTAAATATTTTTTAAAATTTAAAACCAATATTATGAGCAAAATAATAGGAATAGACTTAGGAACAACCAATTCATGCGTTTCTGTAATGGAAGGAAACGAACCCGTTGTAATCCCAAATGCCGAAGGAAAAAGAACAACTCCTTCAATTGTGGCCTTTTTAGAAGGCGGAGAAAGAGCTGTTGGAGATCCTGCAAAACGACAAGCCATTACAAATCCAACAAAAACCATATCTTCTATAAAAAGATTTATGGGAAACTCTTTTGATCAAGTATCAGCTGAAATTAAACGTGCTTCATATCAAGTTGTAAAAGGTGATAACAACACTCCTAGAGTTAAAATTGACGACCGTTTATATACTCCGCAAGAAATTTCTGCTATGGTACTTCAAAAAATGAAGAAAACTGCAGAAGATTACTTAGGAATGACAGTAAATGAAGCTGTTATTACCGTTCCTGCCTACTTTAATGATGCACAACGACAAGCAACTAAAGAAGCTGGTGAAATTGCAGGATTAAAAGTAAAACGTATCATCAACGAACCAACAGCCGCAGCATTGGCTTATGGATTAGATAAAAAAACACAAGACCTTAAAATTGTAGTATTTGATTGCGGTGGTGGAACACATGATGTTTCAGTATTAGAATTAGGCGATGGTGTTTTTGAAGTAAAATCAACCGATGGAGACACGCACTTAGGTGGAGATGATTTTGACCAAGTAATCATTGATTGGTTAGCCGATGAATTTAACAAAACAGAAAGCATTGATTTAAGAAAAGATCCAATGGCGTTGCAACGCTTAAAAGAAGCTGCTGAAAAAGCGAAAGTAGAACTTTCAAGCACTGCTTCAACTGAAATTAACTTGCCTTATGTAACAGCAACTGCTTCTGGACCAAAACACTTGGTAAAAACACTAACTAGAGCTCAGTTTGAACAATTGGCTGATAATTTAATTAAAAGAACCATAGAACCTTGTAAAACCGCATTGAAAAACGCAGGTTACAGCACAGGCGATATTAATGAGATTATTTTAGTGGGCGGTTCAACCCGAATACCTGCTATTCAAGAAGCCGTTAAAAAATTCTTTGGAAAAGAACCTTCTAAAGGTGTTAATCCTGATGAAGTTGTTGCAATTGGAGCAGCTATTCAAGGCGGTGTATTAACTGGCGAAGTGAAAGATGTACTTTTATTAGATGTTACACCACTTTCGTTGGGAATTGAAACAATGGGAGGTGTAATGACTAAATTAATTGAAGCCAACACCACCATTCCAACCAAAAAATCAGAAACTTTTTCTACTGCTTCTGATAATCAACCTGCTGTTGATATTCATGTATTGCAAGGAGAAAGACCTATGGCAAACCATAACAAATCGTTAGGTAGATTTCAATTAACCGATATTCCACCAGCACCAAGAGGAGTTCCTCAAATTGAAGTTACTTTTGATATTGATGCCAACGGAATTATGAATATTTCTGCCAAAGATAAAGCTACAGGAAAAGAACAAAGTATTCGAATTGAAGCTTCATCTGGTTTAAGCGAAGAAGAAATTGCTAAAATGAAACGTGAGGCGGAAGAAAATGCCGATGCAGATAAAAAAGCAAAAGAAACTGTGGATACCTTAAACCAAGCTGATAGTTTGATTTTCCAAACAGAAAAACAGTTAAAAGAGTATGGCGATAAAATTCCTGCCGATAAAAAGCAACCTATTGAAGATGCACTTGCTGAACTTAAAAAAGCACACGAAGCAAAAGAAATAGAAGCTATTAAGGCTGGAATTGAAAAGTTAAATACTGTATTTCAAGCTGCTTCGCAAGAAATGTATAATGCACAGCAACAAGAAGGTACCGCTCAATCTGAACCAAACGATCAAAGCAATAATGGTGCAGACGAAGTTACCGATGTAGATTTCGAAGAAGTAACTGACAACGATAATGATAAAAAGTAAGTAGTTTTTTATAGCGTTTTCTCTATATAGAGTTTGTTCATAATGTCCGATATCTTCGTTATTCTCGACTTTATGGACAGGCTCTAATTAGAGTCTGTCTGTAAAGTCCAACTTCTTCGTTATTCTCGTTTTTGAAACAGTTATCCCGATAGATTCTGTGTTGATTTCCAATAAAAAATATTAATTTTTAATAATTTTATTTTTTTTAATAATTTTGTCTTTTTAAGACGGTCCTTGAACCAGTCTGTATAGCGTGTTAGACCATTTGT
>JAHYJH010000043.1 GCA_019429185.1 Vicingaceae bacterium | reverse complement strand
AAAACCATTGCCATCGCCAAAATCGATTTGCAACTGGTTGGGCGATAAAAATTCGTAATCGGTATAACCAAAGGTAAAAATAAAAGCTGGATCTATTGCGTAGGTAACTTCTAAAAATTTAGCTTCGGTTAGCAAAGGCACAGCCATAAACACATTATCCACCGTAAAAGGAGAACCTGGTGGCGAGGGGTGGTCGAACAAATAATTGTTTACGGTATCAAACACAAAATAATTACCTGTGTTAATGGCTTGAGGGATAACCCGGTAAAAATCCCAATTCATAATGCCAAAAGGAATGGTATCGGTTTCATACTTGTTGGCATTGGTCATTACGGTATTAAAGGGAACTTGTGTAAGCGTATCGTGTGCAGCGTAATACATTTCTTTATACACTTGATACCATTGCATTTGGTGTATGGTGTCGGGGTTGTTGGGTTGATACAAGGTGCTATCGGCTAATTTGGCAGAACGTTCGTTTAAAAAACCAATGTTAGGACTCGGAAAGGTTATTTGACTAAAAATGTGCCGAAGGTCGGCATTGGCAGAATCTAAATATTGATATTGTGCGTTCATTTTTACATTAGTTAGCGTAAAAAGAAGCAATAAAATTAACAGTTTGCTGTTTGAGGTTTGCGGTTTCATAAAAAAAATTTAAAGTTATAGAACAAATATAAAACAAAAAAATGAATTAAAAATGTTTTATATGTTAAATTTTAGGTGCTTAGGTAGAAATAGTATGTTTTTTGTTAAAATTATAAAACTACGTAGGTAGTTTTTGCATTAAAAAAGAGTATCCGTCTGTAATATCCAGACCCCTTGTCAAAACAATGATATAGAACATAGAAGACTCTAATCATTATTTCTGAACCAATTCATCATTACTGTAAATAAGCTCAGTAATTATAGCACCATTTTTATTTCTTTTAATGAATTTACCATTCAGCTTATCGTTCATATAAACGCTTTCTGTTTCAATTTCCCCTTCGGTTGAATACGTAATCCACACTCCTTCTCTTGAACCGTTATTAAAAAATCCTTCCATCTTTTTTTTTCCGTTGGGATAAAACCAAACCCATTTCCCATGATTTTTTCCGTCTTTAAAACTACCGGTTTGCATCGGTTTGCCATTTTCAAAATATCGAGTCGATTCTCGTTTGCCAGTAAATTGATAGGCTGCAAAAGCCATAATAAGTATTCCTAAAATAATTTTATGTTTGCTGTTGTATGAAAAGAGACGCATAATTAAGAAAGGATTCAAAATGAGTGCAAATTTATCAAATAATTTCTTAACCTCTTTTCATACTTCCAAAAAGCAAGTGTACTTTTGAAAAAAAATAGTTATGGATTATATTAAACTAAAAGCAACAATAACTCCTTTAATAATTGGTAGAGAAATTTTAGTTTTTCAACTAGCCGAAATTGGTTTCGAAAGTTTTGTAGAAACCGAAGATGGGCTAGAAGCTTACATTCAAGAAAATCAGTTTCAGCAAAATGCGTTGGAAAAAGTAGCCTTACTTTCAAATGCTGAATTTTCAATAACTTATACTCTTGAAAAAATAGAAAATCAAAATTGGAACAAACAATGGGAAGAAAGTTTTGAACCTATCAATGTGTTGGACAACTGTTTTATTAGAGCTCCTTTTCATGAAGCACCTAAGCAAAAAAATGTGTTTGATATTGTTATAGAACCAAAAATGGCATTTGGAACAGGGCATCATGCAACTACATTCTTAATGATTAAAAGAATGTTGGAATTAAAATTGGAAAATAAAAATGTGTTGGATATGGGTTGTGGAACAGGTGTGTTGGCAATTTTAGCAAAAATGAAACACGCTGGCAAGGTGTTAGCAATAGATAATGATGAATGGGCGTATAACAATGCCGTTGAAAGTTGTGAAAACAACAATGTTGATGTTGAAGTTAAACTAGGCGATACACAATTGATTAAAAATAGTAAATTTGATGTGCTGATTGCCAACATAAACAGAAATATTTTGGTTGCCGATATGCCCAATTATGTTGATGCATTAAACAACAACGGAAAACTATTAATGAGTGGTTTTTTTAGTGTTGATGAAGAAATTATTATTAAAAAAGCTACAGAACTGGGATTGAAATTTAGTTTTTCAGATACAAAAGACGAATGGATGATGTTGGAGTTTGATAAATAAGGTGTTGGTAAATGTGAAAGATGAAATGTGAAATGTGAATTGTGAATGGTGAATGGTGAAATGTGAAATTAAAAGTCCTCGCACACCCTTAATCCCTAAAGGGAACCTACGCACGTGGTAGCGGAGGAACTCCCCTTTAGGGGTTGGGGGCAGCGGTGGCAAGTAAGAAATGTGAAAGGAGAAATGTGAAATGTGAAAGATGAAAAATAGAAAAACTTTTAAGTTTAAAAAAAATCTGCGGTAATCAGCGATATCTGCGGGCAACAAAAAAGAAATAAGAAATAAGAAAAGTGAGAATTCGTGTATTCGTGGCTAAAAAAAATGTGAGAATGTAACAATTGTAAATTACTTTCAACTTTATGAACTTTATAAACTTTTAACTGTAAAAATAAATGCGAAAATTAATACTACTTCTTTTTTTTATTGTTTCAGGTTTAACTGTTTTTTCTCAGTCAAAAATTAAGCAATTTTCCTCCGATTCTACCATTTTTTTTAATGAGATGGAAGAGTTTTTAAGAGCCTCAAGAGCAGAAGATGGAAAGTTTGTAATGGACGAATTTTCATGGACTTGGTTTGGAGGTAAATTTTCAGATAATCAACGAGAATCAGTCTATGTTATGGCTAATTTAATGTTGAATAACAAAAAGAAAGCCTTTCCTGATTTTAGCAACTACATTAAAACCATTTCACTGTTTGTAAATAGCAAGTATCAAACAGAAACAAGTTTTTTTAGTTGGCAAGCCATTTTAGAAAAATTAATAAAAGGAGAAACACAAAGCAAATCATCGAGTGCAAAAAAACAATTTGTCGATTATTTACAAGCCTGCAATGCACTTTTTGAGGAAAATGCACTTTTTAAATCACCATCAAATACTTGGAAAGCCAATAACAGCAACTATAAATTTGGTTTCGATAGCATACCTACAATTGAATTTGATGCATTAACACTAACGTGTTATTCAAAAGGAGATAGTGCTATTATTTTCAATACCAAAGGGAAGTTTTATCCCACCGAACAAATTTGGTATGGAGAGGGAGGAAAAATAACTTGGGAAAGAGCAGGATTTCCAGCCGATTCAGTTTTTGCAACCATTAATTCAACCTATCAAATTAACGTTAAATCACCCTCATTTGAAATAAATGAAGTAACATTTTATGATTATTATTACTTCGACCAAGCACTTGATGGTAGTTTATCGGAAAAAATATTAGCAAACATTACGGAAGAAAAAGCAACCTATCCAAGATTTACATCAAGTAATGCTCGGTTGCAAATAAAAAACATTATTGAAGATGTAGATTACATAGGAGGATTTTCATTGCATGGATACAAAGTTCTTGGAACTGGAGTTGACAAACAAGATGCCTACGTAATTTTTTATCGTAAAAAATTGCCTTTCGTTAAAATGTCAGCCAAAGCATTTGTTATCAGACCCGATAGAATTGTTTCAAATGACGCTTCCTTCACCATGTATTTAAAACAAGATTCTATCTATCATCCAGGGTTGATATTCAAATTCTTTTTTGATGAAAGAAAATTAAATTTAATTAGAGATAATCAAGGAATTAAGAAAACACCTTACTTAAATTCGTATCACAAAGTGGATATGAATTTTGAGTATTTAACGTGGGCTATAGATTCACCCATGGTTCAATTTAGAAATTTGGTTGGAGGAACAAAAACCGATGCTACTTTTGTTTCAACTGATTTCTTCAGAAAGGATGCCTACATGAGTTTTTTAGGGTCAAACACAACTCATCCACTATATATGGTAAAATCGCTTGTGGATAAACTAGATACAAATTTTATAACTATGTATCAGTTGGCTGAACACTCCAAATATTCCAAATCTCAATTAGAAAATTTCTTATTAGGATTGTCTTATCAAGGTTTTGTGAAATATGATTATGATGCCAAAACATTTGTGGTAGAAGATAAACTGATTACTTGGGTAAAAGCAAGTGGTGGCAGGGTCGATTATGATGTAATAGGGTTTTATTCAAACATCGAAAAAGCAAACAATGCAACACTAAGTTTATTAAATTACGATATGTTGATGCGTGGAGTTAAACAAATTAATTTAAGTGATTCACAGGAAGTTAAAATTTTTCCTAAAAATCAAACCATCACATTGAAAAAAAATAGAGATTTTGATTTTGCAGGAACAATTCAAGCAGGAAGATTTGATTTTATGGGACATGATTTTAAATTCAAATATGATGAATTTAAAATTGATATGCCTATTGTAGATTCTGTTCGGATTTATGCAGAAACCCCTCAAAAAGACCAATATGGAAACCCTATAATACGACCAGTAAAAACAGTGATTCAGCAAGTTAATGGGGATTTACTTATTGATAAACCCACCAACAAATCGGGTGTGAAACCTTACAGCGAATATCCTATTTTTCATAGTTTTAAAGATTCTTATGTGTATTATGATAGAAACTCGATACAAGGAGGCGTGTATGGTAAAGAAGACTTTTATTTTCAAGTCAAGCCTTTTACTATTGATAGTTTAGCCGATTTTGATAACTCAGCACTTCGTTTTGATGGAACACTTGTTTCAGCAGGAATTTTTCAGGATATAGAAGAAACTTTAACGCTTCAACCTGATCATTCATTGGGGTTTGTTAAAAAAACACCACCTGAAGGAATGCCAATTTATGCCGGAAAAGGTAAGTTTAATAACGACATAAAACTTAGTCATCAAGGATTAAAAGGCGATGGTGATTTGGTTTATGTGGCTTCCACAACCTACTCAAACGATTTTATTTTCTTTCCAGATTCTATGAATGCTGTTGCACAACGATTTACGGTTAAAGAAAATCCAAAAGCAATAGAATTTCCACCAGCCGAAGGTGAAAATGTATTTACACGCTGGTTTCCTAAAAAAGATTACATGATACATAGAGAAATTGACAAACCTATTGCCATGTATGATATGAAATCGAAAATGCACGGTTCAACCATTATGGCACCTGATGGACTTTCGGGCGTTGGAATATTTGAGTTTGAAAAAGCAGAAATGGAATCGAATTTAATCAAATTCAAATTTCAAGATTTTAGTGCCGATACAGCAGATTTTAGATTGAAAGATTCTTTTGGAGATGGTGATGCATTGGCTTTTTCCACTAAAAATGTAAATGCTTTCGTATCCTTTAAGGATAGAAATGGATTGTTTAAATCAAATGGAGATGGGTCTGTAATTAATTTTGAACCAATGAAATACATCTGTTTTATGGATGAATTTAAATGGTTTATGGATAATGATGATATTGAACTTTCTGCGGGTACACAACAAGCTCAAGATGCCTCAGGAGTTAGTTTAGATGGAGCTCAATTCATTTCTGTTCATCCCGAGCAAGATTCATTGAGTTTTTTCTCCACCAAAGCACGATATGACATAAGAAATAAAGTGATTTATGCCGATGGAGTTAAGTTTATGAACATTGCCGATGTAATGCTTTATCCTGATAGTGGAAAAGTAATTATAGATAAAAATGCAAGTATGCGTACACTTAATAACTCAAGAATTGTAGCTAGTTATATCACACAAAATCATAACATTTATAATGCAACAACCAATGTATTTGGAAAAAGAAAATATGCAGGTTCGGGTTATGTAGATTATGTGGATGAAATAGAAAAATCGCAAACCATTTATTTAGCATCTATTGGCGTTGACACAACAGGTCAAACCGTTGCAAATGCAGAAATAAAACCAGAAGATGAATTTACATTGAGTCCAAGGTATAAATTTTATGGAAAAGTAGCATTAAATGCCAATAATCAATTTTTGACTTTTAAAGGAAATTCTAAAATTTTTCATGATTGTGATTTGTTAGGAAATAATTGGTTTACTTTCAATTCAATAATAGATCCTAATGAAATTTATATTCCTATTGATAGCAACACAAAGGATGAAAATGGAAACAAACTGATAGCAAGTATATTGTTAAGTTCAGATTCGTTGGGCATTTATTCTTCTTTTTTAAATCAAAAGAAAAAAAATAGTCATAAGGAAGTAATTCCAACGAAAGGCTTTTTATATTTTGATAAAGTATCAGAAGAATATCGAATTTCAAACAAAGATAAACTGCAAGAAATTTCGTTTGGAGGAAACTATTTGAGCTTAAGCACCAAAACTTGTAAAATTTATGGAGAAGGAAAAATAGATTTAGGTGCTGAATCGGGTCAATTAGCTATTGAATCTGCAGGAGTTGTTTATCATAATCAACTCGATAATGAAGCTATTTTTGATTTGGTATTATCAATGGACTTTTTCTTTGCCGATGATGCCATAAAAAACATGACTAAAAAACTGGAACAAGCATCAGATTTAGACCCTGTAAAACTTGATAGACCCACTTTTGAAAAAGGTATAAAAGAAATTATAGGCAAAGATGAAGGAGATAAAATTATTGCACAGGTTAATTTATATGGTTCCTTCAAAAAAATGCCCGACATTATGCGGAAAACAATTTTGTTTAATGAAATTAAATTCAAATGGAATCAGGCAAATAAATCATACAGATCGTACGGAAAAATTGGAATAAGCAATTTAGGTAAAGACCAAATTAATAAATATGTAGATGGTAAAGTTGAAATAATTAAAAAGCGAAGTGGTGATATCATCAACATATATTTAGAAATTGACAAAAATAACTGGTACTTTTTCTCTTATACAAGAGGAATTATGCAATCCATTTCTTCCGATTCTGATTTCAATACTGTGATTCAAGAAACCAAACCCGATAAACGAAAAGCAAAACAAGAAAAAGGACAAGAACCGTATCAATTTATGTATTCGTCAGATAAAAAGAAGCGAGATTTTATTAGAAGTTTTGAGGAGTAGATGTTGGAGTTCTAAAACTAAGCCCTTTGCTAAATTGCAAATGCTTATGCTTAGCGTGCTTATGCTTAGCGATTATGGGGGAGGGAGTACTAATAAGTTTGAATATTCTTCAAGGAAATAACATAGCGACATTAAGAAGTTAAAAAGGTATAACTTTTAGAAATCCAACCTAAACCCAAAGAATTGTTAATTTTTACTCAACCTTTTGCAATAGAATTACGTCTAAGATATGTACTTTATACATCGCTAAATTAATTACTATGAAAAAAATATACTTGTTATTGGTCTTGATGTTGATATCTACATCGTTCTTATTTCCTCAATTGAGCCAATTAAATAATCAATTCACTAGCAACTCTAATCCTATAGAACCATGTGGTTTTAATCAGGTTCACCAAGCCTTATTAAATTCAAATCCTGATTATCGTCATAGAACAGATGATTTTAATAATTTCATGAAAACTTATACTCCAACAAAAAATGGAGCAACCTATGTTGTTCCTGTTGTAGTCCATGTAATACACAAGGGTGAAGCAGTAGGATCTGGAAGCAATATAAGTGAAGCAGATATTAATCAAGGAATATTACAATTGAATGAACGATTTAGAAAAATACCAGGAAGTTTAGGAGATGGAAATGGTGTTGACATTGACATTGAATTTGCTTTAGCAGTAAGAGACCCTAGTGGAAATTGCACTAACGGTATTGTAAGGGTTGATATGACAGGAAATTCATCTTACATGAATTTTGGCGTGAAACTTCAAGGTTCTCAAGGTATTACAGATGCAACTCTTAAAGCAACGAGTAGATGGAACACACTTCAATATTACAACATTTATTTAGTTTCAGAAATTGATGATAATGAATGTGGTTTTGGTATTCAGGGCTATGCTTATTTTGCTTCGGCTCATGGTCAATCTTATGATGGTATGGTTCAATTAGGGTGTAAGTTTGCGCAATCGGGAAATACTACACTAACGCATGAGCTAGGTCATGCAATGAACTTGTATCATACGTTTGAAGGAGATAACAATGGAACTCAATGTCCTACAAATACAAATTGCAATACGCAAGGAGACAGATGCTGTGATATACCTCCTCATATTAGAAGTGCAAGTAATTGTGTAACAGGAACAAACTTATGTGATGGAGGAAGTTCTAAAGAATTGTTTATTCATAATTATATGGATTATTCTTCTGATGCTTGCCAGAGCGAATTTACTGCAAACCAAAAAGCAAGAGCCAATGCTGCTATTTCAGTAACAAGAGCTTCATATTTAGCTGCCAACGGCAATATGAGTTTAGTCCCACCATCTACTGCTGGGGTAGATTTTAGTGTAAGTAGTAGTGTTGTTTGTTTAGGTAGTCCTGTAACTTTTTATGATGAATCTACCTGTATTCCAAATACGTATCTAAATGGAGGTTGGGCTGGTATTTCGTTTTTATGGACATTTGACAATGGAATAAACCCTCCAATAACATCAACAGATCAAAATCCGACTATAAATTTTGTAAATACAGGAAGTTATAATGTAACACTTCAAGTTACGAATGGAAGTGGAACAACTAGTTTGACTAAACCAACATTTGTTTCTGTTGCCAACGGAGTTCAGTCTTCTACTTGTCAAAATGCTTCCAGTAATACAGGTAATTTTGGTTACACCATATCAAAAGTTGTTTTTAATACTATAAATTCAACTTCATCATCATCAACAAATGGAGCTTGGCAAGATTTAACCTGCACTAAAAATACACAAGTAATTCAAGGTCAGAATTATAATTTAGAAGTTACTGTAAATGCAGGAAATAGTGGTGTCGGGCTACAGTTTAGAGTTTATATTGATTACAATAATGATGGTGCTTACACAGCGGGAGAGTTAGTCTTGAGTAATTCCATTGCTGATAATACTTCACAAACATTTACTACTTCGGTAAATATTCCGTTGACAACAACAACTGGAACTTTATTGCGATTAAGAGCCATTTCAGATGGAGGCACATTAGGTAGCGGGTGTGAATCTCCGTTGTTAGTTGGTGATGTAGAAGATTATGGAGTGTTTATAAATCCTATTGGAGTTCCTCCCGTAGCCGAATTTAGTGGCACACCAACCACCTTATGCGAAGGCAATACAGTAAGTTTTACCGATTTAAGCACCAATACACCCACCTCATGGAGTTGGACATTTACAGGTGGTACACCATCAAGTTCTACAGCACAAAACCCAACCATAACTTATAACACAGCAGGAACTTATCAAGTACAATTAACCGCTACCAATGCTTTTGGTAATGATACAGAGACCAAAGTGGGTTATATTACGGTAACAGGAGTACCATCCAATGCAGGTGCTATCACTGGTTCTGTTTCAGAATGTGATAATGCAACAGGAGTAGCTTATTCCATATCCTCTGTTTTAGGTGCTACAGGTTATACTTGGACAGTTCCAACAGGAGCAACCATAGCAAGTGGACAAGGAACAACTGCAATAACAGTAAACTATGGAACAACCAGTGGAAATGTTACCGTTACTCCAACCAACAGTTGTGGTAATGGTGGATTGAGTAGCACAAGTGTAACAATAGCACCATGTGGTACAGCACCAGTAGCCGAATTTAGTGGCACACCAACCACCTTATGCGAAGGCAATACAGTAAGTTTTACCGATTTAAGCACCAATACACCCACCTCATGGAGTTGGACATTTACAGGTGGTACACCATCAAGTTCAACAGCACAAAACCCAACCATAACTTATAACACAGCAGGAACTTATCAAGTACAATTAACCGCTACCAATACTGGTGGAAGTAATATAGAAACTAAAGTAGGATATATTACAGTTAGTACACCTACAGGAATTATTCTTGATACCGCTAAAATAAGAGATTATGATTGTGGAATTACGCTTACAAGTGCAACACACATAATTTATTCAACTATAATTTCTAATGCTACAGGGTATCAATTTGAAGTTACAAACACTACTTTAGGCTTTACTTATACAACACCATGGTGGTACAATGCTAGATGGATTAGGTTGTTAGATATACCTGGTGTATTACCAAATACAACCTACAATGTTCGTGTAAGAGCTAAAAATGGACGATGTGATTTTGGATATTATGGAGAATCTTGTGCTATAACTACTCATAGTAATCCAGTTTGGAATACTTCTATTATCGATCCTCAGTGTGGTATCTCATTAAATGATATTAATACGGTAATATATGCTAAGCCTATTGCAAACGCAACTAATTATATATTTGAAATATCAAATACAACTTTAGGTTATGTTAGAACTATAAATCTTACATTTAGAAGTATTAGAATGTCATGGTGGGCAAGTTCATTACAACCAAACACTACTTATGATATAAAAGTAAAAGCCATAGTTAATGGTATTACAGGAGAATATAGTAAAATTTGTCAAGTTACAACTCCTTCTAATTTTAGAATAGATATACTTGATGATGAAATTCAGTATATTGAAAGTTTAACAATCCCAATCCAGCTCATCATCTATCCTAACCCAAGTCAAGGAGAGTTTGTTTATATGGAGCTTGAAAGTTCAGAGGATATTTCAGAATTGATAGTTACAGATATAACAGGGAAAATAGTACATCAACAAAATTTACAAATGCAGGATTATTATTCTACCGTAAGATTTAATGAAAAATTGAACCCTAGTTTTTATTTTGTTACTGTTGTATCTGGTAGTCAAAAACAAACTAGAAAGTTAGTGGTAAAATAAGCTCTTTAGATAAATTAATTAAGTCCCACATCTATTTTTTTTAGTGTGGGACTTTTTAATTTTTAAACTACCCAACAAAATAAACAACCAGCCCACAATTAGTAATCCACCACCAATTGGGGTAATTGGAGCTACATATTTCAAAAATTCAATATCCAACATATTTTTTAGGGTAAGCAAATAAATTGAACCTGAAAATAAAATTACACCCAAAAATATGAATTGTGCCGCTCTATTAAAAAAAGTATGATTTACTTTTAAAGTAATAACAAATAAAAGTATCAAAACTAATGCATGATACATTTGATAACGTACTCCTGTTTCAAATGAAATAAGCTGTTCGGGTGTTAATACTTCTTTTAATGCGTGGGCTCCAAATGCTCCAAGAATTACTGCTAATCCACCTAAAACAGAGCCCTTTATTAATATTGATTTTTTCATCATATAAATTAAAGTTTATTGTTAGTAAAATTCCCCTTTTTTATGGAGATAAATTTTAAATTTTTGGCGAATTTCGGAGTTAATTGTTATAAAATATTTTCATGAGAAAAATTCTTATCATAGGTGCCGGAAGATCAACATCATCGTTAGTTCAATACCTCTTATTTAATGCTGAAAAAGAAAATTGGTTTTTAACTATTGCCGATCAATCAAAAGAACTGGCAATGAAGTCGGCTAATAATCATGAAAAAGCTAAAGCAATTGCTTTTGATGTAAATAATGATGAAGAGCGTTTTAGACTAATTGGTGAATCAGAAATAGTAATTTCAATGCTTCCTGCACACATGCACATTTCTGTAGCAAAAGATTGCGTTAGGTTAAAAAAACACATGGTAACAGCTTCATACATTTCTAAAGAAATGAAAGCATTAAATGAAGAAGCAAAACAAGCTGGTGTGATTATAATGAATGAAATAGGTGTTGACCCTGGAATAGATCATCTTTCTGCAATGCGGTTAATTGATAAAATAAAAGAAGATGGAGGAAGATTGGAGGCTTTTGAAACTTTTACGGGAGGATTAATTGCTCCAGAAAGTGACAATAACCCTTGGAATTATAAATTTACTTGGAATCCAAGAAATGTTGTGTTGGCAGGACAAGGAACCGTAAAATTTATTCAAAATAATAAATACAAATATATTCCCTATCATCAATTGTTTAGAAGAACAGAAATAATAGATGTTGAAGAATATGGTAAATTAGAAGGCTATGCCAACAGAGATTCCCTTCAGTATAGAGAAATTTATGGATTAAAAAATATTCCAACAATGTACAGAGGAACATTAAGAAAACTGGGCTTTTGCAGAGCTTGGGATATTTTTGTACAATTAGGAGCAACGGACGATACTTATATTATAGAGGGATCTGAAGATATGACTAATAGAGAATTCATTAATTCATTTCTAGCTTATAACGAAACCGATTCTGTTGAACTCAAATTTAAACATTACCTTAATATACGCCAAGATGATGTGGACTTATTAGAAAAATTTGTTTGGTTGGGAATTTTTGACCAAACTAAAATAGGATTAAAACAAGCAACACCAGCCCAAATTTTACAACATATTTTAGAACAAAAACTTTCGTTAGATGAAGGGGACAAAGATATGATTGTGATGTGGCATCGGTTTTTATTTGAAAAAGATGGCGAGTATAAAGAAATTCATTCGTCCATGGTGGTTATTGGTGATGACCAAACATATACAGCAATGGCAAAAACAGTGGGTTTACCTGTTGCTATAGCAACCAAAATGATTTTAAATAAAGTGATTCTTACCCCAGGTGTTCACGTTCCAATTATTAAAGAAATTTACAATCCTATTTTAAATGAACTTGAAAATTATGGTATTCATTTTAAAGAAAAGGAAGTAACACCAAGGTTTTATTAAGGTTTTAGGTATTAGTAATTAGGTGTTATTTAGTAAATTCTTAATTAACGATTAACTTTTAAACTATTAACTATTAACAAATAACCATTTTATGAACATACTAATTGTATCAGCTACTTATCTCGAAATAGAGCCTTTGTTAACTCATTTTAGCTTTATTCATCAACCCAATCAAAAACTAAGGCAATATCATTTTAAAAATCATGAAATTGATGTCTTAATTCCTGGTGTTGGAATGACCTTTACTGCTTATTGGTTAGGAAAAACACTAGCTCAAAAGCGTTACGATTATGCTTTAAATTTAGGAATAGCTGGTTCTTTCACAGATGAGTTAAGTATTGGTGAAGTTGTTCATATTATTTCTGACAGAATTTCTGAATTAGGAGCGGAAGATGGTGAAAAATTTCTCTCTTTAATTGATATGGATTTATTAGAAGATGAAGATTTTACACTCCAAAATGGAGAAATGATGAATACTATTCCCATTAAAAATGATAGTATAACTAAGCTTAAGAAAGTTAGAGGAATAACCGTAAACACTACACATGGAGAAGATAATTCAATTAAAAAAGCAATGAAACTTTTTCATCCTGATGTGGAAAGTATGGAGGGAGCAGCATTTTTATATGCTTGTTTGTTAGAAGGAATTTCTTGTGTACAAATTAGAGCTATTTCCAATAAAATAGAAAAAAGAAAAAGAGAAAGTTGGAACATTAAATTAGCTATAAAAAACCTTACCAAAACCTCTTTAGAAATTCTGCAAACGATATAGCAGTGGCATAATAAACATCTTTTCAATTAAAATAGAGGTCTTTGTTCTTGGTCGGAAGTGAGGCATATACGTCTCCTAAGAAACTTTAAACTATAGTTTACTAGATGGATTTATTTATATTTTTGAGGATAGAAAAAGCCCTGTCAATGTTTTCATCATTCACAATTATTGTAAACTCGTGCATGGTTGATATGATGTCTAAAATATTAATTCCTTCCCAAGCCAATTTTTTTAAGATGAAATAATAAATGCCTGATACATCAGAATTTTCGCTTGGTAATTTGATGGTTAAGGAGGATAACCCTGTAGATTCTTGAATTATTTTTTCATTTTTAAATAGAACATCAACATCATGATGCTCAGAATCACTTAATATGATTGTTGTTTCATAAACTCCTTGCGAAAATGCAAAAAATATGTCTTTTTTTCCTTTAAGTTTTCGCAATAACTCAGCTTGACGTTCTATGAGTGAATCTGAATTTTCAAAAGTATAATAGGTGATTTTTGAACGGACGGTTATGTCTCCTAACTTTTGAACTACTTTTTTAATTTTTATTTGAAAGTTGGGGTCGAAGCGAGGCGAAAGTCTTTTTAAAGCCATTACTATTGCTCCAATTTTTACATCCTTTCCTAATTCTTCGTCAATTTCGTTTTTAATTTGTCTGGATAATGAAGAAAGATTGATTAATCCTTCTGCTAATGCTTCTTCTAAAAATGGAGATTTTTTAATAATCTCTTCAACTATTACATGTACCGCTTTCATTATTTCAATTTTTTAACAATAATGGCGTAAAAATAATAATTAATCTTAATAATCAACTATTTTATAACAAATGTTTAAAAAAAATAAAAAAAAATTTTGTTACTACTCAGTAGGTATAATGCACAAGAATACAAATATATGCCACAGATTCACAGATTAGATTTGAATATTTTTAATAGATTCTCACTAATAAATCAACCTTTGGCTGTTTTTAATCTGTGAATCTGTGGCAAATTTAACACCTGAGTTTTAACAAATTTTTTTAATTTGGAATTGAGGTGTAATATGTTTCAGCATTAGGAAGCCAATCTTTAATCCTATTAATTCGTGTATCGTGGCTTGGATGTGTGCTTAAAAATTCGGGAACACTTCCACCACCTCCAGCACTCATTCTTTCCCAAAAAGGGATAGCTTCACTTGGCTGATATCCTGCCATAGCCATAAAAACCATTCCTAATTTATCTGCTTCACTTTCTTGATTACGTCCAAAAGCCAAAATACCTACTCCTGCTCCTATTCCGTAAGCTCCAAGAAATAGAGCTTGTGTTTCTGCTGGTTTTTCTCGCATATAAACCGCTAAAGCAACACCTCCAGCTGCTGCTAAAATTCCCTGTGTCATTCTTTCGTTTCCATGTCGGGCTATGGCATGGGCAATTTCATGCCCCATCACAACTGCCAATCCAGCATCCGATTGAGCAACTGGCAACAATCCTTGGTAAACAACTACTTTTCCTCCAGGCATAGCCCAAGCATTTACTATGTTTTGATTTACTAAATTAAATTCCCAACGATAGTTTTTTACTCTTTTTGACTGCCCATTATCTTTTAAATAACGCTCCACTGCATTCGCTATTCTATTGCCTACCCTTTTTACTTGCTTGGTTGCCTCAACTTCATCTGAAACGGGAGGATTTTCTGTTAAAAACTGTTTGTACTGAACTAAACTCATGCTCATAAGTTCTGATTCAGGCACTAAGGTAACTTGTTTTCTCCCCGAAATTGGAACTTTTGAACAGCTTATAATTAGTAAAACTAATGCTATTGTAATAATTTTTCTATACATAAATATTTTTTTTTAGTTAATTTCGACAGTTAGTCCTGCATCAGATAATGCTTCTGACATATTTTTGAGGGTTTGATAATTTCCTTTTTTTACCGCACATTTTCCTTTATAATGAATGATATAAGTACATTGTTCTGCTTGTATAACATCATGCTCACAAACTTTAACTAGCATTTCTATCACAAAATCAAAGGTGTTTACATTGTCATTAAACACTACTAAATGATGTTCTTTAGTGATTTTTTCTTTTACTTCTTTTTGATATAAAACTTCAGTTTGCATAAAATTAGTTGTTTTTAATTTTTTCTATTGCTGTTTCTATTGGTATGATTTCATCGTTTTCAAAAGCAATAACAGATGGATTTTTAATTCCCATTTCTGTTATTTCTATTTGATAGTTCAAGGCAGATTTATAATCTAAGAATGAACCAACTGTATAAATTGTTATGTTGTTTTTTTCAAAATTTTCAACACCTTTATCAGAAAGTTTCAGAAAAATAGCAGCATCTTCAGTTGGAACGTCTTCTTCATACGTTCCTATTTTGATTTTAAAAACAATATTAAGGGCTTCGGCTTTTTGCTGCAATTCCTCATCTGAAATTTTTCGAGATTCATTGTTATTTGTTGTTTGTTCATTGTTATTTGTTATTTGTTCATTGTTATTTGTTATTTGTTCATTGTTATTTGTTATTTGCTCATTGTTATTTGTTGTTTGTTCATTGTTATTTGTTATTTGCTCATTGTTATTTGTTATTTGCTCATTGTTATTTGTTGTTTGTTCATTGTTATTTTGTTGAATATTAGTTAGATTTTGAACACCTTCTTTTAACAAACCAGAAGCTTGAGCAATTGTTATCTTTTTTCCATTATGATAAGCTATCACAAAAGCATCAGAAATTCCAATGTTTCTTATTCTATCTTTAGCAGCATTAGCTTCATTCAAATTTTTATAAACACCTGATGTATATCTAATTAATCCATTGGCTATTCTTTCACTATTGATAGGCGATAAATTATTAAGTTGTCCTGCTGTAATTTCCTTAGAGTAAACACCTACCTGAACAGTGTAAAAAATGCCATCAATGTTTCTAACATCTTTAGAAATTCCATCTTTAACCTCTTCTGTTTGAACTACTTTTTGTGTTTCGTTTACACTTGATGTTTGTGTATTGTTAGTTGAAGATTGAGAATTATTATCTACAACCTGTGTATTATTATCTGAAGTTTGTAAATTAGCATTAGGCTCATTCAACATAGCTCTTGCCTCATTTATATTGATACGTTTACCATTAAAAAACGCAACAACAAAAGCATCTAGGTAGCCAATTTCTCTGATAGCATTTTTTGCCTCATTAGCCACATTGAAAGATGTAAATAATCCTGCGGTGTATCTGGTTATACCATTTCCTGCGTCCTCAGCCATCACTGGAGTAAATCCTTTAAACAAATCTTGCGGAATTGGGTTTCTAAATGCACCTATCTGAACTTTAAACACTAACCCTTCTGGCATTTTAGGGTTTTTAGGAATAGGTTTTGAATTGCTATATGCCGATTGGTTCGCTGAAATTATTGAAAAAATGGAATTGGTTAACTTTTCTGGTATTTCTGTATTTACATTATTGTCATTTGTTGTTTGTGTATTGTCATTTGTTATTTGTTCATTGTTATTTGTTATTTGTTCATTGTTATTTGTTATTTGCTCATTGTCATTTGTTATTTGTTCATTGTTATTTGTTATTTGTTCATTGTTATTTGTTATTTGCTCATTGTTATTTGTTATTTGCTCATTGTTATTTGTTATTTGCTCATTGTTATTTGCTATTTGCTCATTGTTATTTGCTATTTGCTCATTGTTATTTGTTGTTTGATTATTGTTATTTGTCCCGATAGCTATCGGGAGAATATTATTTTCCACTAATGAAACGCCATCAATTTTTTGTGCAACTAAATCTGGATTAAAATATGCCACTTTCTCAATTGCAACAAATTTACTGGAAGTAGCTGCATCATTATTTGATAATAAATTAGATGCTTTCGATTGGTTTTCTAATGCTTTTTTCTCCTTTTCGGTAGCAGCATCTCTTAATCTATTGGCTTTCAACTCGTTTTCTGCAATCATCTGTTCTAATTTAACTAACTGAGATTGTAATTTTTGTTTACCTGCTTCCGAATCTGTTGCCATTTCCATTGCTTTTAGTGCTTTCTCCAAACCTACTTGATCTTCTGATTCTTGTTGGGCTTTATCAGCTTCAATATATTCCACTTGAGCGTCTTTGATTAACCGCCTGTTTTCTTGCTTCAATTCTACATAAGATTTATAATCATCATTGTCTTTAATAATTGCAATAGATTCTGGTGATAACTCATTAAAAATCAACTCATCTTGAATAGTAATATTTTCTAAAATCACATCACTTCTAACATCTGACAACGCTGTGATTGTTTCTTGCTCTTCAATTTTCAACTCATTAGCCTCTGCATATAACACATCGGCTTCTTTAATTTTCCTGTTAGCTTCTTCCTTTTTTGCCTCAACCTGAACTACAACTGCTTCTTTTTCCTTTTTCTTTTTCAAGGTTAAGGAACTATCTTCCAACATTTTTGCTTCTGCATTAAGCACCTCAGCTTCTTTCATTAATTTATCAGCATCTGCAATAATTTCATTGGAAGCTAAATTTATTGTTTTGGGTTCATAAACTTGCTGTTTGTTAGTTACTTGTTCTTTACTAGATAAAGATTGCTCATTGTTATTTGTTATTTGATTATTGTTATTTGTTATTTGTTCATTGTTACTTGTTATTTGTTCATTGTTATTTGTTATTTGCTCATTGTTATTTGCTATTTGATTCGTTGCTACTAAATTATTTTTATCGATAAGCAATATTGCATTTTGTTGTTTTTGTATTGCTTTCAATTCCAATTCAAATGCTTCTTCATTTAATTGATTTCTTGTGTTTATGTTTGTGGAAGTTCGTGCATTTTGTCTTGAGTTAGATGCTTTGTTAAATAAATCTAAAGCCTCTTCATTCAACATTTCTGCCATAATAAAATTATTATCTGTTGAATTACTTTCATAAGCTTTAATTAACTGATTGAACGTATTTTTATTCGAGTTAAATTCATTAACATTCACTTTCTCATAAATTGCTGCAAGTTGAAATTCCTTTTCTTCCGCCTTTTTAATTGCAGCTTCCGAATCTTCTATTTTTCTGTTTTTTTCTTCGCTTGATGTTTCTTGACTGGCTTCAATTAGCAACTCTTCCGATTGATT
This sequence comes from Vicingaceae bacterium, assembly GCA_019429185.1. Classification (GTDB taxonomy): domain Bacteria; phylum Bacteroidota; class Bacteroidia; order Flavobacteriales_E; family Vicingaceae; genus BRH-c54. The sequence continues at coordinate 6,933 of JAHYJH010000043.1, read as the reverse complement.
TCGCAATTCAATAATATCATTTTTCAAACGATTAACTTCAGGTGTTGAAACGACCTGTTCTTTATATATTTCTATTTGCTCATTGTTAGTTGCTATTTGTGATTTGTCATTTGTTATTTGCTTATTGTCATTTGTTATTTGCTCATTGTCATTTGTTATTTGTGTATTGTTATTTGTTATTTGTGTATTGTTATTTGTTATTTGCTCATTGTCATTTGTTATTTGTGTATTGTTATTTGTTGTTTGAGATTTGTCAACTTCCAGATTATAGATATATGCCAACTCTTCATCCGTAGCTGCCAACGATTTCGCTTGCGATAAAAATAAGGCAGCAAATTCTTCCTTATCTTGTAAATCAGTTTCTAACTCAGAAATTAAAGCGTTAATTCTATCTTTTTCTATTTCATCGGCTTTGGTTAATTCATTTTTTCTAAAAAGAATTTCCTGTGCTGTAGCATCAGCCCAGTTAGCATAAATCATTGATTTTTGAGCAAATAGTTTAGATGTTTGTTCATCGGTAGGAAGTGCTTCTAATTCATCTAAAAATACTGAATTATAATCTATTACATTTCCTTCGCTATCTAAAATAGACTGTGAATGGGTGCTTAAATTTTCGGTAGAATTAGCGTTTTTAATGGATTCGTTATTGGTTTCATTTTGAAAATTATTGTTTGTTTCTGTATTGGTGTTTGCGTTTTTAGTAGTGCTATTAAATGAATTTTGAGAATTATTTTCCGCCAATTGTGAGCTAACAACTGCCAACTGTTCATTCCTTTCGGTTTGTTTTTGTATTTTTAATTCATTCAATTTATCAATTACTTGTTGTAATTGAACTTTTGTATTCAAATCATTCTCTTTTTCAATTTGATAGTTTTTAATCTGAATATCTTCATCAATTGCTTTTATCCATTCTTCATTAATTTGAGCTATATTTTCTGCTTTTTTAAGTGTGTTAGTTTCGTTTTCTGCTTTTGCCAGTTGAGTTGAAAAAGAAGTATTATAATCAATCAAATTTCCATTATCGTCAATAATTTCAAAGGCATCTTTTATTGCTACTAAATTTCCAAAAGTAGTTGTCTCTTGTGAATTATTTGCAGCAAATTCTTCTTGAGTTGGATAATAACCAACAATTCCTTCCTCTTTAAAATAAGTTATGTTCCGCTCAATTGCTAATTTTTGGTTGTTATCAACAGCCTTTTTTTGTGAATTTGAATTTTCTTTAGCAGCTAATACTTGCTCAAAAAGTTGCATTTCATTTTTAGCTTCAAGATATTCATTTTTCAGTCCTAATTCTTTTTGTTTTGCTTTGTCTTCCTGAAAAATAATGTCTTCTAAATCAATTTTATACACGTCTATTCGTGCTTGAATTTCTTCTTTTTCTTTGGCTTTTTTTGTTGAAGCCATTTTATTTTCTAATTCCGAAATAGATTTTTCTAATTCAAGTTTTCTGTTTGTAATTTCTATTACCACATCACGCTGTGTATTAGCTGCTAGTTGTGTTTCTTTAAGTTTTTCAGATTTGATACGTTTTTCATCTTCAACGGCAGAATTAACAAAATAACTAGCTTTTTCAATTTTATTGATTTCAGATAAAATTTCTTCAGCTTCTACACGCTTTCTGTTTGTAACGAGTGCTGCAATTTCAGATTCGTATGCTTGTAATTTTAGTTTTTCAGAATTTCGTTCGGTAGATTCACTTTCAACTACACGAGCCAAGTTTAATGCCACAACACCTTGATTTACATCATTTGCAACATCTATTTTGCTTTTTTCGTTTGATGCATACGCTTTTTTAGATGCTGCTGTTTTTTCATTTGCTAGGTTATAATAGAAATTTGTTTGCTCTTCCGATTCTTTTGTTTTCTCTATAAGTGTTGAAATTTTTTCTTTCACTACAGTTACCAACTTATCATCCAAATAGTTTTTAAAATCAGAATTAGATACGTTTTCATCAGAAACTACATCACTAACTAAATTTGTTTGCAAGGAACTTAACGCTTCTTCTTCTGTAATATTCACATCTAATTTCGCACGTTGTTTCAATAAATTCTGAACAATAATTGGATTGGTTATATCAAATTCATCTACCTCATCAAACATATTTTTAACCACCAATTTTTCATTATCTCCTTCTCCAACAAGTAATAATTGCTGTTTAAGTAACGCAAAATCCTTTTGTGCAGGAATTTCAATTATTGCAGAATGAATTGGAGCATCGCTTGTTGTTTCAACAATTAACTTGTATTTAGTTTCTGCTTTTGGAAAAGTCAATAAATATTCACCACTTTTCGAATCGGATTGGTAAACGCCCAACTTTGTGTTGGTATTGGCATCCATAACAGATATGGTTGCATCTTTCATGTTTGGATTTTGTTCTGCTAAGAAAACACCTTTTATCATAGGGTTCTGAACTGGTTCAGGCTCAACCTTCACTCTGTAAACAGTCATTTCTCCTTGTTTGCTTGCCCTAGAAGATGCAAAATAAGCCAATTGATTATCTATATCACTGATATACAAAATATCATCATCAGGAGTATTGATGGGAAAATCTAAATTTACTGGCGTGGACCAAGTTCCTGCAGCAGCATTATAAGTAGATTTAAAAATATCATATCCTCCCATACTGTTATGCCCTTTGGAAGAAAAATACAATGTTTTTCCATCAGGATGTAAGAAAGCATAATCTTCATCATACTCTGTATTTATGGTTGAACCTAAATTAATTGGCTCACTAAAATTACCTGCTCCAATTTTTTCAATTTTATAAATATCTTTGCTTGTTCCTTTATCTCCATAAGAAGAATAAACAATGGTGTTTTGATTTGGGTCGGAAAACAATATGGATTTATCGTTATTTTTTTTGTCGGCTTTCGACTGAAAATCGTCTGGCTTCACAATAACTTTACCATCTATACCTCTCAAATCATAGCTTCTAAAAAATTCCGACTCTCTAATTTCTTTTTTATCAAGCACACCAATTTTATTGATTTTTTTGAGTAATTTTTGTCCATTTTCGCACATTTCCACCTGCCTATCAATTTGATATTTTTGATGCTCTTTGGCAGTAGATTTTGTTTTATACTTATTGTAGTAAACAATTGCTGAAGCAAAGTCGTAATTGTGGTGATAGGCTTTAGCCATATAATAATAGGCTAATGGCTCAACGGTTGATTTTGAAACTGCAAATGATAAATAGTTAATGGATTTTTCTTTATCTCGAGTTGCAAACAAATAACAAGTACCATATTTGTAATTATAATTTACATCTTTGGGATAAGTACTTAATAATTGAGAGAATAATGGAAGGGCTTCAATGAAATTTTCTTCATTAAAAAACGTATTTGCTGCTTTTTTCAGTTCTTCTTCGGAAGAATATTGTGCTAATGAAACTGACGAAAACGCCAATAAACACAATAAAAACAAGTATGTATAAAGTTCCTTAATTCTTAACATTAGTGATAATCACAATGAAACAAAGATACTATTTTATTGAATATACTCAAACTAATTAGCTTTTCGTGAGAAAAGCTAATTAGTTTGAGTTCTATTCCTTTTACAAAAATCCTCGAAAGTTTAATTTTCGGTATAGATGCAAGAATGGAATAAATTCTCTAAAAAAAATAGATTACAGATTATTTAGAGTTTGTCCATAATGTCCGATTTATTCAAAGTATCTATTGTTTTTAAAGGTTTTACTCATTGTTGTTTATTTTTATTATAGGTATTCGTGAGCTCACTTTGTTCGGTTCATGAACTTACTTCGCTCGGTTCTTCGTTATTCTCGACTTTATGGATAGACACTATTTAAACCTTTTTCATTACAAAAATAGTTAGCTAAAAAATTGTATTTTACTGGGGTAGGTTGCAGGGGCAATTTTTATGTAAAATTAGAATTTAACAATAAAAAAAGCCTCTAAATCAAATGACTTAGAGGCTTTTTGGGTTTTTATTGTATCTTCTTAAGAAACTGTTTGCATTTTGATTAAATTCAAAGCAGATCCTGCAACAAACCAATCAATTTGCTGAGCATTATAGGTATGATTCAATTTAATTTGTTCTTTAGTTCCGTCTGCATGAGCTAACTCTAATGTTAACTGTTTGTCAGGAGCAAAAGAAGCTAAGTCAACAAAGTTAAACGTATCATCTTCTCTAACTTTATCGTAATCTGCTTCATTATCAAAAGTTAACCCCAACATACCTTGTTTTTTAAGGTTAGTTTCGTGAATACGAGCAAAAGATTTAACAATAACTGCCACAACGCCCAAATGACGAGGCTCCATTGCAGCATGTTCTCTGGAAGAACCTTCTCCGTAGTTATGGTCGCCCACAACAACACTATGAACTCCGGCAGCTTTGTAAGCTCTTGCTGTTGCAGGAACTTCTCCTTTTGTGCCAGTTAATTGATTCACTACTTCGTTGGTTTTTTCACCAAAAGCATTTACAGCCCCAATTAACATATTGTTTGAGATATTATCTAAGTGACCTCTGTATCTTAACCAAGGACCTGCCATAGAAATATGGTCGGTAGTACATTTACCTTTTGCTTTGATTAATAATTTAGCTCCAGTAATATTTTGTCCATCCCATGGTTTAAAAGGTTCTAACAATTGTAATCGTTGAGAGTCAGTGCTAACTAAAATCTCAATACCACTTCCATCAGCAGCAGGAGCTTGGTAACCGTTATCTTCCACATCAAAACCTTTGCTTGGCAATTCATCACCAGTTGGAGGGTCTAATTTTACTTGCTCTCCTTTATTGTTAGTAAGTGTATCTGTAATTGGATTAAATCCTAAATCTCCTGAAATAGCAATAGCAGCAACCATCTCTGGAGAAGCAACAAATGCGTGTGTATTTGGGTTTCCATCTGCTCTTTTAGAGAAATTTCTGTTGAAAGAGTGAATGATGGTATTTTTTTCTTGTTTGTCAGCACCAGCTCTATCCCATTGACCGATACATGGACCGCAAGCATTGGTAAAAATGGTGGCATTCAACTCTTCAAAAGGTTTTAATAAACCATCTCTTTCAGCAGTATATCTAACTTGCTCAGAACCTGGGTTAATACCAAATTCAGATTTTGTTGTAAGTCCTTTTTCAACAGCTTGTTTAGCAATGGAAGCAGCTCTCGCTAAATCTTCGTAAGAAGAGTTGGTACAAGAACCAATTAAGCCCCAATCTACTTTTAAAGGCCAGTCATTTTTGGTTGCTTTTTCTCTCATTTCAGCAATAGGAGTAGCTAAATCTGGCGTGAAAGGACCATTCACATGTGGAGACAACGTAGATAAATCAATCTCTATTACTTGATCAAAATATTTTTCTGGATTAGCATACACTTCATCATCACCAGTTAAATGTTCAGCAACTTTATCTGCTAATTTAACAACATCAGCTCTATCGGTAGCTCTTAAATATCTTCTCATGGCATCATCATAACCGAAAGTAGAAGTAGTTGCACCAATTTCAGCTCCCATGTTACAAATTGTTCCTTTACCTGTTGCAGAAAGTGATTTAGCACCTTCGCCAAAATATTCAACAATAGCACCTGTTCCACCTTTAACAGTAAGAATTCCTGCTACTTTAAGGATAACATCTTTTGGGGCAGCCCATCCGTTTAATTTCCCTGTTAATTTAACGCCAATTAGTTTAGGAAATTTTAATTCCCAAGCCATTCCTGCCATTACATCTACCGCATCAGCTCCACCAACACCAATAGCAACCATTCCTAAACCACCTGCATTTACAGTATGAGAATCTGTTCCTATCATCATTCCACCAGGAAAAGCATAGTTTTCTAACACAACTTGATGGATAATACCTGCTCCCGGTTTCCAAAAACCAATTCCGTATTTATTACATATAGAACTTAAAAAGTTAAATACTTCATTATTTTTATTTAATGATTCTTGCAAATCTTTAGTCGCTCCAACCCTAGCCTGAATAAGGTGGTCGGCATGAGCAGTTGAAGGAACAGCTACTTTACTTTTTCCAGCTTGCATAAATTGCAATAAGGCCATTTGAGCTGTTGCATCTTGCATTGCTACTCTGTCGGGAGCAAAATCTACATACGATTTTCCTCTTCCAAAAGCAGTTGTTGCTTCGCCATCCCAAAGGTGAGCGTATAATATTTTTTCTGATAAAGTAAGCGGTTTACCTACTACTTTTCTTGCTGCAGCAATTCTGGAAGGATACTTCTCATATACTGCCTTAATCATTTCAATGTCGAATGCCATGATACGTTAGTTTTTAATTTATAAATGAATAAAATACGTGTTTGTTCAATGAAGCTTGAAGTGAATAAATGCTCTTGCCAACGCCAACTAATTCCATAATGGATATTCTTTCTTTTTTGCTTTCTTGCTGCGAATTTACGATTATTTGATTGCTTACAAAAATATCTTTCAGAAAGTTTAATACTTTTAGCAAAGTAAACCTCCAAGGTTTTGAAAACCTTGGAGGTTTAAAGTTATTGGAAGTTATTTTAACGAAATTTTTATACCTTTGAAATTCTTTTAAAATTCAAATTAAAATTGGAAACTGAAAAATTTTACCACATTTACAATCATGCGAATGGAAACGAAAATCTTTTTAAAGAAGAAGAAAATTATCGTTTTTTCCTGCAACAATGGGATAAATACATTTCGCCAATTGCAGCAACGTATGCTTATTGTTTAATGCCAAATCATATTCATTTTTTAGTGCAAATAAGAAAGGAAGAGGAAATTTTAAACCTTTTAAACCTTGGAGGTTTTCAAAACCTCCAAGGTTTGGATAGAACTTCAAAAATTATTTCTAAAAAGTTTAGTAATTTATTTAAGGTGGGTTCTAAAAATTCATTTTTTTCATTTTGATTTAAAGAAAATCGTAGAACCCATTTACCAATTTTCCTAAATCACTACAAATGTACATTATTTTTTCATAAAACTTACTGTTTTAATC
>JAHYJH010000190.1 GCA_019429185.1 Vicingaceae bacterium | reverse complement strand
AGAAAAGTGGTTTGAACTCGAACCTAAAATTTTTAAGGAAAAGCCAGCAGTGTTTAAAGAAAAAATACTACTTTTGAAGAGTAATAGTAAACAAGACTTTAAGGAACAACCTTGTGAAACTTAACAGGTACAATCCTCCATTATATGTTCCTAACCATAAATCGCCATTACTTGCCTCATACATACAGGTAATTTGAAAGTAGTTAGACATTCCTTCTATCTGAAAATTGCTGAAAACTTCTTTTTGGGTTTGATATTGTTTAATACCCACATCGGTAACAAAACAAAGCTTACCATTTTTCAAACTCAATACCTGATAAATAATATCACTTAAACCATCCTGACCTTTATATTGTTTAATTTTTAGGGAATCTTTATTGGTTTCATAAGGATTAAGCACCTGAATAGCTCCCTCTTTATAAGTACCTATCCATAAAATACCATTTTGAGTAAATGAAAAAGAAGTTATATCTGCCTGAAAATTAAAAACAATACTTGCTTTTCCTTGTTGGATTAAAGACACACCGCCTCCATCATGACCAACCCACAAGTTTCCCAAGGTATCTAATGCTAACGATTTTACGCCACCTTCAGCCAACCCATCTTCGGAAGAAAAGTTGGTAAACTCCTTGCCATCAAAAGCAGAAAGTCCGCTTGCTGTACCTAACCAAAGTTTACCTTTTTTATCTTGTGTTATGGCATAAACTCCCGATTGAGCCAAACCTTCTTTCACACTGTAATTATCGAAATGATAATGTTGGGATGAAACTGTTTTAACTACTGTAAAAAGTAGTAGCAATAATACAACATACAAATATGAATTTTTCAAACTCATTTATTTCTTAATAAAAAAGAAGGTTCCATCTTCATCTTCCAACCCTGCAATTTTACCAAACTTAGGTGCCTGTTTAGCTCCGCTTTTGGTTACGGCTGTTTTTACTTTATTTACCACTGTTTCTATTGGAATACAAGCATCTGGGTTTCCAGAAAGGGTAGCGGCAAATGTTTTGGTAAACTGAGAATTATCAGAAGCCAACTCATAACCAGCAGAAGAAAAAACCTGTGATGATTTGAATTTGGTGGCTTTCCAATCGTTGCAACTTTTCTCTGTTGTTGTAGAACGCATTGCTTGATAAAAAGAAGGACCCGATTCACAAGCATCTGTTATTACCAATGTATGGGTTATTTCTTTAGAATAAGATTGCATAGAGGCTTTTAAATTATTGATATTGAAATAGGTAAACTCATCATCTCTTTTAGCATCGGTAGGTATCCAATACCCTGTTTCGTTGATGAATTTTCCATGTCCAGCATACCAAACCAACAACGAATTTACTTTATTACTTCTTACCAAATCTCGTAATTCTATAGAGAAAAATCGTTCTAATTGAGCTTTGGTCATGTCTTTTTTATGCACCACATTGTTGATTTTATATTTGGCAAAAGCCGATTTCATCATGGTTACATCTTTTCCTGGTCCATCTAAACTAGCGAAAGATTGGTATTGAGAATTTTCAATAAAAATTACCCACGTTTTTCCCATAGGATTATCTGCTAACAAGGCTACATTTTCTCTATTTAAAATAAATGTTTTTTCGGTTTTGTTTCCATATTCATCTTCAGTTGAAATGATGAAACTGGTTTTATTCATAATGTTGATAGTCATAGAAAATTTAGGATTTTTCTCTTGGGTATTGAAGCTTGCTGTTACTCCATCAATAAAAATACTTTTAATAAAACTTTCGTCTTTTACAACGCCTTCAATGTATAGCGATGGGTCATCAGTATCTAATTGAATGGTGCCATCATCTGAAGCATAAGGAGCAAATAAGCCAACAACAGGTGCATTAATTTCAGTTTCTAAAAACTCAAAATTCCAAGTCTCTGAATTTTGATACACATCAAAAACGGTTATAGAAACATTTTTCACAGAAGCAACATCTACCTCGAGTTCAAAAACAGGATTTAAAGAATCTTTACTGAAATGGGCATCCTTTCCGTTTATTTTTACAAACTCAATCAAACTGGCATCTTTAACACTTCCTTTAAATGTGAATTTTTGTGTTCCTTTGGCTAGTTGCAAAAATCCTTTTTTTGGCGACAATGGAGCTATCATTACAATTTCAGGGTTATCACTCTCTCTGTTTAATTCATACATTCTTTTTTTAGCTTCATCATAGAGTTTCATAGCCGTTCCGTCATAAGGAGATAGTTTTTTTATTTCATCATAATCTTTTATGGCAGCTTTAAAATCAGCCATTTTCTCATATAAAGCAGCACGCTTAAAATATAAACTGGCATTTTCTTTTTGCATACTCAATCCTTTCGTATAATCTGCTATTGCATTCGTGTTTTGACCAATTTTTTCATACAAACTAGCTCTATTGATGTAATGGTTGATGACTTCTGGCTCAAAAACAATTATTTTAGAAATATCATCAATGGCTTGTTGCAAATTATTGCTTGCCACATTAATTTCAGACCTCACAAGTAATGCATGTATATTTTTGTTATCAAATGTCAGTGCTTTATCAATAAATTGAAGTGCTTCAGTATTTTTTTGCAACTTCATGTAGGTATGTCCCAAACCAATGTAAGCTCCTACCAATTTAGAATCATAAAATTTTGCCCTGTCAAAACTATAAGCTGCTTCTTTAAATAAGTTAGAACTATCTTGAGCTACACCCAATAAATAGTAACTCTGCCCATTTTTTTCGAGACTCAAAATCTTTTCGGCAGTACTTACTGCATCCATAAACATTTTTGCTTCCATTTGAGCCTTAATTTTAAAATTATAAGCTTCCGCCATTTTTTTATTTCTATCTATGGCTTTATCTAATGCTGTTATAGCGTTCGTATAATTCTTTAACTCAAAATTTGCTTTACCTAAATTAAAGTGATATTCTGCTTCCTTTTCTTTGATAGAACTGGCTTGGGTAAAATCTTCTGCCGCTTTTTGATATTCTTTTAATTCAAAATAACATAACCCTCGTAAATTAAATGCTCTGTCATGATCTTTTTTGGCTTCAATTACTTTCGTGAAATTTTCAATTGCCTCAGCATACTTTTTTTGTTGAAAATTACTTTCCCCTGCCTTATAATCTTTAAAATAAGTTTGTGCAGAAATAGGGAGAAATGGGGTAACTAAAATAAATATAACTACAACTTTTTTCATAGTTTAATGATTTATGAATTAATACATTAGAAATAAATGCAAAAATAATAAATAAGCTATTAAAAACATATTTTATTTTTGAGCAATCAGGGCAAACGCACACTTTTTTATTTATCACATTTATTATTTGTTTGTTCTTTTTTGATATTAGTGATTAATAGATGGATGAATAAAAATTTAATCAGCGAAGCAAATCAGCGAAAATTATCGTAAT
>JAHYJH010000189.1 GCA_019429185.1 Vicingaceae bacterium | reverse complement strand
GAAAAGTGGTTTGAACTCGAACCTAAAATTTTTAAGGAAAAGCCAGCAGTGTTTAAAGAAAAAATACTACTTTTGAAGAGTAATAGTAAACAAGACTTTAAGGAACAACCTTGTGAAACTTAACAACAAAGTACTTTCCAATGGAGCAATACTTTACAATGAAAAACTATGTCAATACATTTCTAAAGTTGCTGATGAATTGTTGAAAGATGATTTAGAACTTAGAAAAAAACTGCGGTTTTATGTGCTGAAATCACAATCAGTAAACGCATTTGCTACTGACAGAGGAAGTATTTTTATAACAGTAGGGTTGTTGGCTCAATTAGAAAATGAAGCTCAATTGGCGTTTATTTTATCGCATGAAATCATACATTACACTAATTCTCACGCAAGAACAGGATATGTTGAAAATGAAAGAATTGAAAGAGGTGATGGAAAATACCAAAGAGATAATTGGAATAAAGAACTTAACAAAAATAAATACTCAAAGGAACTAGAACTAGAAGCTGACGTTGAAGGACTTAAATTTTATTTGAAATCAAACTATACGTTAGAGGCTCTTCACTCTGTTTTTTATATTCTCCAATACGCACATATTCCGATTGACGATATTCTTTTTGACACAACTTATTTTAATGACACTAACTTTACACTTTCGAGTGAATATTTCAAAAAAGAGCTGAAAGCCATCGAAGCGATTGACGATGAAGATGATCAATATCTAACACACCCGAACACAAACAAAAGAAGGTCTATAGTGGCTTCTGAAATTGAAGGAAAATCAAACGAAGGAAGAGTTAAGTTCATTAACTCTGAAAAAGAATTTTATGACATTCAGTTATTAGCCCGATTTGAGCTTTCTAATTTGTTTACAAAAGACAGGAAGTATGCAGAATCGTTTTACAACAGCTATCTTTTACTGAAAAAATATCCTACAAATAAATTTTTAAGAACCAATATTGCTTATTGCTTGTATGCCTTATCAAAATATAGAAATGATGGAAAACTACATACTGTGTTAACAGATTATGAAAAAGTTCAAGGGCAATCTCAGCAGGTAAATTATATGTTTGAAAAAATGGAAAAGAAAACGCTGAACACCATTGCCGTTAAATATTTGTGGGAATTAAAACAAGACTTCAACGATGATGAATTTATAGCTACCATTGCCAAAGATGCTCTTTATGAATTAATTACGGAATCTGGAGCAAGAAAATTAGATTATAAAAAAGCTTTTCCTATTATTGAAAAAGAAAATACGATCGTAAAAGATTCTTCTAACTTAAGTAAATATGACAAAATCATAAAAAATTCAGAAACTACTGAAAATGAAATAGAATATGCTTTTGTAAATCTTTTTCAAAATGAAGAGTTTAATGACCTTATTAACAAGTATGAAAAAGAATATGTTGGGAAAGTTAAAAATGGAAATGAATATGAGTTTGAAAACATATCCGAAAGAAAAAAAAATAAAATTGGAAGAGCGTTAGGAATAGACAAAGTAGTAATGGTATCTCCGAATTACAGACGAATTGATTTACGAAAAAGAATTAGCGAACAATATGTTTTTTCAGAATCTAGAAAAGAGGACTTTATTAGTGTAAATGAGTTTTGTGCTAAAAAAGCAGATGTAGAATTAAAAATTATAAGCAACACTTATTTTGAATCTACCGAAAAATATAACGACATGGGTTTATTAAATGAATGGATGGGTGAGCGGTTTGATCATCATAATGTTCATATTTATCCCTATTGCAAATTATTTACCGATGATTTAGCAAAAAAATACAACACCAACTATTTTGGGTGGACAGGTATGTATTCGCTAAGAGCAAGAAAAAACAACTGGGGTGTAATTGCTGCTTCTGTGGCACTATATGGCATAGGTATTCCTATTGGAATTTATTACGCTGTAACACCAGAAAATCATACATTTTACTACACTTATTTAGTTGATATTACAAATTATGATTTTTTAATGTCGAAAGAAGATTATGTGAAAATGAAAGATTATGACGATATAATGAAATCATACATTTACGATACCTACAATCAAATAAAAACTCAAAAAGATAAATAGAGTCTGTCTCTCGACTTTATGAACAGACCTAAATAGCATCTTTATGTTTAAAAAATTAATGAATAAATATCTACAGATGAAAAAAATAGCACTTATACTTTTAATATTTTTTGCATGGAATTCTTCCTTTTCTCAAAAAACACCTGGTTATTTGGGTAAAAAAATAGTGCCTTCATATTCCATGGGCTTTGCTCCTTCTTTTTTTAATCCTAATAAAAATGGAGCAAAAGGAATTTTTACGTTCAACCTTTTTCATCAATTAAGATTAGATTATGCTACGTCAAGAAAAGCAGCGGTTGGTATTGGATTTGAAACCTATTCTACTGGAATTGATTATGGTTACGCATATGAAAACAACAGCCAAAACGTAACTATAAGTTTTGCAAGACATGGTATTTTAAATGTAAAAGGCTTTCAACTTTATCGAACTTTTTATAGCAATGGTATTGCTCCTATGGGGAAAAAACACAGTATAGGACTCAAAGTTTTGTTTTCTTCCACCGATTTTGATGATGTTGGTGCTACTAAAACAAAACTTGATATTTATGGTAACTCTACATCAGCTCCTTACAAAATAAGTAAAGGAGGAACGAGTAAAGATTTTGGGTTTATGTATAGCTACTCTTCCAGTAGAATTATTGCCGATATAGTGGTACTAAGCTTTGGAATTGATTTCAATGTTATTTTTTCTGCTCATTTTAAGTATCCTGGTTCTATTATTAATGAAGAGCTTGGTGATAATGCACCAAGTAACCAAGCAGAAGAAGCTTTTTTAAACGACAAAGCCAAACAAAGAGTGTTTTCCAGTCAATTTTTAATGCTTAAAATAGGCATCGGTTTTTTGGCATTTTAATACGTTAAACAATACTAAAACAACCCTCATGAAAAAACACGCACTACTTATTTCTTTAGCTCTACTTCCTTTTTTTTCTGTTTTTAGTCAAGTAGAAACTGTAAAACGAATTGAATTTGAATTAAAAGAAGGATTTGCTTCTCATGACTTAGCAAAATTTGGCGATAATGGCATATTATTCTATTCGAAAAGTACGGACAAAAAAGGAAAAACAAGGCAATGGAAAATTGAACAATATGCTACAGATTTAGAACTGTTGGATACTAAGTTTATTGAAATTCCTTCAAAACAATTTTTAGATGAAACCTATTCCAACACAACAGATTTATACTTATTTTTTCGGAACTACTTAGATGATGGTAGTAAGTAAAAATTAACATATAATTTTATGGACTATGCAAATATAATATTTATCCTATTTTTGTATCATATTTTATTTAACTACAATAATAATATGAGTAT